>PKYU01000362.1 GCA_003132765.1 Chitinophagaceae bacterium
TCCTGTTGGTATATATCTGCGCCTCCGAGATCGTTTTCGCGATACGATTTTATTGGAAAGTACCGATTTTCACGTAGGAGAAAACAGCTATTCTATTATTGGAATAAATGCTATTGCAGGCATAGAAATAAGTAATTACCAGGAAATTGAATTTAAGTTGCCTTTTGCTGATGTTCAAAAGATCAGGGTTTCCACGTCAATAAAGGTCACTGATGAACTCTGGAAATTTATGCAGCGGTTTCATATTAAAGAGCCGGCAGTTTCCCCGGTAAATAAGGCCCAGGGATTGTTTGGCTACACCACCTTTGATGCAGTCCAATTTTTTGAAGATCTGAAATTTAGGGATGCTAATACTAATGAAGGATCTGAGATTCCATTAATCCGGTACCGNNGTAATCGTAATTAATCACTTTAAGGATGAATTGTTTATTTGCGAAAATCACATTAGTGGTGTAGAAAGTGAAATTGAAATAGTTGAAAGCCTGATAAAAAGCAAAGATGTTCCGGCTTTCCCTTTTGCCGCAGTAAAAAAGGAAACATCTGGTTTATCCGATGATGATTATATTAGTATGGTCAAAAAGGGAATTGCCAGTTGTAAAAGGGGAGATGTATTCCAGGTGGTACTAAGCCGAAAATTTCAGCAGCAATTTTCCGGTGATGAATTTAATGTGTATCGAGTCCTACGAAATATCAATCCCAGTCCATATTTATTTTATTTCGATTATGGTGATTACCGGCTGTTTGGAAGCAGCTNNGGCATCCAATTGCCGGTACTTTTAAAAGGACCGGAAACGATGCAACAGATGAGCAGCTTGCAGAAAAATTATCAAAGGACAAAAAGGAAAATGCGGAGCATGTAATGCTGGTTGACCTTGCCCGCAATGATCTGAGCCGGCTTTGTCATAACGTAAGTGTAACCCGGTTTTGCGAAGTTCAATATTTTTCACACGTCATTCACCTGGTAAGTGAGGTAAAAGGCAAAGTTGATGAGAATACAAATCCTTTTGAATTGCTGGCTGTTACATTTCCTGCCGGTACGCTTAGTGGCGCTCCAAAATATAAGGCCATGCAGCTTATAAATGCCTATGAAATAGATACCCGTGGGTATTACGGAGGCTGCATAGGATTCGTTGGGTTTAATGGCAGTATTAATCATGCAATCATGATCCGGACTTTTTTAAGCAAACAAAATAAGCTTATTTATAGGGCAGGGGCAGGAATAGTTGCGGCGTCTAATCCTGTAAGTGAGCTACAGGAAGTTACAAATAAACTTAATGCTTTGACACAAGCAATTATCTCAGCAGAAAAAATTCAGGAATGAGAATATTAATTTTTGATAATTACGATTCTTTCACATATAACCTGGTGCAGGTAGTGGAAAGAATTATTGAGGAAAAAGTGGATGTTTACAGAAATGATAAAATTTCTCTTGAAAAAGTAAATGATTACGATAAAATAATTTTATCTCCCGGACCGGGAATTCCCGTTGAATCAGGTCTGTTGCTTCCACTCGTCAAAGCATATGCCTCCAACAAATGCATCCTCGGTGTTTGCCTTGGTCAGCAGGCAATCGGTGAAGCTTTTGGGGGAAAGCTTACAAATTTAAGTACTGTTTACCATGGTGTAGCCACAGATATTTCTGTTAATCCAAATAGAACAAAATCGAATAATGATATCTTCAAAGATTTACCTGTAAAACTGGAAGCTGGGAGGTATCATTCATGGATTGTGAGCAATGAGAACTTTCCTGATGAACTTGAAATAACTGCAGAAGATGAAAATGGATATATTATGGCTTTACGTCACAGAACTTATGATGTTCAGGGAGTGCAGTTCCACCCTGAAAGTGTGTTAACCCCTATGGGTGAAAAAATGATGCGTAATTGGTTATCCTAAGTTGTTGTTTGTTTTTTGTTTGGATCAAAGGCCCGGGAAAAATGTAAATAGGTTAATTGAAAAAATAAAGAGTATCGATGAAGAAAATACTTCAATATTTATTTGAGCATAAAACTTTATCAAGAGAAAAGGCAAAAGAAATTCTTGTTAGCATTTCTCAGGGAATTTATTCCGATGCTGAAATTGCTTCCTTTACAACCGTATTTCTGATGCGAAGCATTACTATTCCGGAGCTACTTGGTTTTAGGGATGCCCTTATAGATCTGTGCGTACCTGTAAACCTAAAGCCATTTCATGTTTTGGATATTGTGGGTACCGGCGGAGATGGGAAAAATACTTTCAATATTTCCACATTAAGCTGTTTTATAGTGGCTGGTGCCGGACAAAAGGTAGCTAAGCATGGAAATTATGGCGCTTCATCAATTAGCGGTTCCAGTAATGTAATGGAGGCGCATGGTTACAGGTTTTCTTCAGATAATCAAAAATTGCTGAAGGAAGTGGAAGAGGCAAACATTTGTTTCATGCATGCGCCTTTATTTCATCCGGCGCTGAAAGTGGTGGGACCTATCAGAAAAAACCTTGGCGTACGAACTTTTTTTAATATGCTTGGGCCAATGGTAAATCCGGCTATACCGCCAGTGCAGGTTATTGGTGTTTTTAATCTTGAAATGGCGCGCATTTATTCATACTTGCTGCAGCAATCGGATGCAAGATTTACCATTGTTCACAGCCTCGATGGTTACGATGAAATTTCTTTGANNTTTATTCTGCAGGATTTTTGGGAAAAAGAACGGTAAGCCCCCATGATATTTTCGGCGGAAACACTACTGAAGAAGCGGCAAAGTTATTTTTGAAAATATTAAAGGGAGCTGGAAGTTGGGCCCAAAATGCCGTAGTTATTGCAAATGCAGCTATTGCTTTATGTGCAACCGGAAATTACCTGAACTACGATCATTGCTACGAAATGGCAGTTCAAAGCCTGGAAAGCGGAAAAGCACTTGAATCTTTCGAAAAACTAATAAGTCTTCAGTAAATGGATATTCTAGACGAGATTATTGCCCGGAAGAAAATTGAGGTAGCAGCCCTGAAGCTTAGCACAACAATTAAAGAATTAGAAAAAGGTCCGTTCTTTCATAAAAAGACACCTTCTTTGAGAGACTTTCTGTTAAGGAAAGATAAGACTGGAATTATTGCAGAGTTTAAGAGAAAGTCCCCTTCAAAGGGTATTATTAATAATTGCTCTACGGTGCAGGAAGTAACTTCGGCTTATGCAAAATTTGGCGCCAGTGGGATTTCTGTTCTCACGGATCGGGATTATTTTGGCGGTTCTATTCAGGATTTGAAGGACGCAACAATTAATAAGGCTCCCTTGTTAAGAAAAGACTTTATTATTGATGAATACCAGGTATATGAATCAAAATCTTGCGGGGCTGGGGTAATTTTATTAATAGCCGCCTGCCTTTCAGAAAAGCAGGTAAAGGAATTAGCTACAGTCGCTAAAAATTTAGGATTAAATGTTTTACTTGAAATTCATAATGAGCAGGAATTGGGGCATATTTGCAATGAAGTGGATGTAGTAGGTGTAAATAATCGCGACCTGAAAAGTTTTGTAGTCGATATCAATTGTTCCATTGGTTTGAGCGGAAAGATTCCTGCTGATAAAGTAAAAATTTCAGAAAGCGGAATTGATTCTATTGCCACAATACGGCTTTTGCAGGAATGCGGTTTTAATGGTTTCCTGGTTGGGGAAAAATTTATGAAGGAAAAAAATCCGGGACAGGCATTTCAAAATTTTACAAAAGAGTTAAAAGCTAAACTATGAAACTAAAAGTCTGCGGTATTACTCAACTGGAACAATTAATTCAATTAGACAGCCTGGGAATTAATTATGGAGGGTTGATTTTTTATGATCAATCTTTAAGATGGATTGATAATAAATTGAAAGCAGGGGAAGTAAAATCATTACCGTTAACTATGGAAAAGGTCGGCGTTTTTGTAAATGCTGAAGAGTCTTACATTATGGAACAGGTTGAAAATTTTGGATTGGATCTTGTACAATTGCATGGAGATGAAACCCCTGGATTTTGCAATCAAATCAGCAGCAAGGTTACTGTGATAAAAGTTTTCAGGATCACGCAGACAAACGAGCAAAATATAGATTGGATGGTAAAACCTTATGAAGAATACTGCGATTATTATCTTTTTGATACGAATCGAAAAAATTCCTATGGGGGAACAGGTGAAAAATTTGATTGGAAGATTTTGAATGAGAATAAGATTAACAAACCATTTTTCTTAAGTGGGGGAATTGGTTTGGGAGATGTTGAAAAATTAAAAACTTTTGAACATCCCTTTTTTTATGGTGTAGATGTAAACAGCCGCGTTGAAATTACTGTTGGTATTAAGGATATTAAGTCGATACATGAAATGTCAGATCAATTATTATTCAAGTAAAGAATTCATTAATTATTAATATGATGAAAGTGCAGGAATCATATTTGGTAGATGAAAATGGCTATTATGGACAATTTGGAGGTGCATACATTCCGGAAATGTTATTTAATAATGTACAAAACCTTAGGGATAATTATTTAAGGATTATCGGGGAAAAAAGTTTTCGTGATGAATTTGATTCCTTATTAAAGGATTATGCTGGCAGACCAACTCCATTGTACCTCGCCAAAAGGTTAAGTGAAAAATATGGAACCAATATTTATCTGAAACGGGAGGACCTTTGCCATACTGGTGCCCATAAAATAAATAATACTATTGGCCAGATTATACTTGCCGAAAAGCTCGGGAAAAAAAGAATTATTGCTGAAACAGGTGCCGGCCAGCATGGAGTAGCTACTGCCCGNNGAAGTGTATAGTATATATGGGAGAAAAGGACATTGCCCGCCAGTCTCCGAATGTGGCCAGAATGAAAATGCTTGGGGCTGAAGTAGTACCTGCATTAAGTGGCAGTAAAACTCTTAAGGATGCAACAAATGAAGCTATCCGAGATTGGATTAATAATCCTGAAGATACCCATTATATTATAGGAAGTGTGGTTGGACCGCATCCTTATCCCGATATGGTGGCGCGTTTCCAAAGTGTGATAAGCAGTGAAATACGTAAACAGCTAAAAGATAAGACTGGTAGTGAATTACCTTCTTATGTGATTGCCTGTTTGGGAGGCGGCAGCAATGCAGCCGGCGCCTTCTACCATTTCCTGGATGAGGAATCCGTTCGGCTTATAGCAGTGGAAGCGGCCGGAGAAGGCATTAATAGTGGTAGAAGCGCTGCAACTACCAGGTTGGGAACTCCGGGAATTTTTCATGGGAGCAAAAGCCTTGTTATGCAAACAGAAGATGGGCAGGTTATAGAGCCACACAGCATTTCAGCTGGTTTGGATTATCCGGGTATTGGCCCTATGCATGCCCATTTATTCGAATCAAAAAGAGCGCTGTTTATGAGCGCAACAGACGAAGAGGCGCTTGAATCTGCTTTTGAGCTGGCAAGACTGGAAGGAATTATTCCGGCGCTTGAATCCGCTCATGCTCTTTTTATATTGAACAAAATAAACTTCAAAATAAATGATGTGGTGGTCGTTAACCTAAGCGGAAGAGGAGATAAGGATATGGACACCTACATGAAATATATCAACAGCTAAATATTTTGAAACTTATAAATAATTAAAATAAATTTTTAACCGTGTAATGAACAGGATAGAAAAATTATTTTCAGAAAAGAAAAATAATATTTTGAGTATTTATTTTACAGCCGGCTATCCTAAACTGGACGCTACGAATATTATACTGGATTCATTACAGAAATATGGGGCCGATATGGTTGAGATCGGAATGCCATACAGTGATCCATTAGCAGATGGTCCGGTAATACAGCATAGCAGTATGGTTGCACTTCAAAACGGGTTTACCATAAAGTCCTTATTTAAGCAGTTAAATGCATGCCGCGACAATCTTAATCTTCCCTTAATTTTAATGGGTTACCTGAATCCTGTTTTACAATATGGTATAGAAAAGTTTTGTATCGCTGCCCAAAATTCGGGGATTGACGGAATAATTTTACCAGACCTTCCGATGTCTGTTTATGAAAAGGAATATTCGTCTCTTTTTGAAAAATATAATTTGCATTTCATTTTCCTGGTTACTCCGGAAACCAGTGAAGAACGAATCAGAAAAATGGATGCGATCAGTAATGGTTTTATTTATGCGGTTTCGTCTTCGTCAATTACCGGAGTGGAAAAGGATATTGCTGCCCAGGAAAATTACTTCAAAAGGCTTGAAGGAATGAAGTTGAAAAATCCTGTTTTGATTGGTTTTGGAATAAAGGACAACTATTCCTTTTCCAGTGCGTGTATGCATGCCATGGGAGCCATAATCGGAACTGCATACGTTAAATCGATAGAAGATTCAGTTAATATTGAAGAGGACACCAAAAAATTTCTTAATTCAATTCTAAAACCAGCGGCAATATTATAAATCAAATCTTGGCAAAAAAAATTAATTTTGTCTTCCATTAGAAATAATATGAAAAAATTATTTATACTTCTGTTTATAATTCCTGGCTTGGGCTTTTCGCAAGCAAAAAAGAAAACAGAAAAGGTAACTGAAACGGGATTTGTGCTTTCCGGAAATATTACCGGTTTTCCAAATGGAACTTCCGTTTCATTCTTAAATCAGGAGACTAACCAGCCGGAAAAGCAAACAACGATAGAGAATAACACTTTTATTATTAAAGGATCCATGCAGGAACCGGGCTTTAAAATATTGATCTTTGATGATAAACCACCTGCTGTGCCATTATTTTTAGATAACAGTCATGTTAAATTAGCGGGAGATAAAAGTTCATTGGAAAAACTTTCGATAACCGGTTCACCTTCCCAGGACCAGTTCATGGAATATTCAAATGCAATTACGCCTTATTTGGGAATATTTGAAGATAGCGCTGCGTTTGACTCCGCTTCAGCAGCAAAAGTCGAAAAATTGAGTATTGATTTTGTCAGGAAATATCCAAACTCCTATGTGGCTCCACTTGCACTTATAAGATTGACACAGGCAACCCAAAATTTCAGGAAAGCAGAAGAATTGTTTAAAACCATGCCGGAAAAGGTTCGATCCAGCCAACTGGGCCAATATGTATACCAGCAAATAGAATTATCAAGAATAAATCCTATTGGTTCTGTTATCAAGGATTTTACCCAAAATGATACTTCAGGGAGACCTGTAAATATTTCTTCGTTTAGAGGAAAATATGTGTTGCTCGATTTTTGGGCAAGCTGGTGCAGGCCCTGCAGAATGCGAAATCAAAATGTGGTTACAGCTTATAACAAATTTCGTGATAAGAATTTCACCATTCTTAGTGTGTCCCTGGACCAGGCCAAACCGGCATGGTTGAATGCTATTCAAATGGATGGCCTTACCTGGAATCATGTAAGCGATCTGAAAGGATGGAATAATGAAGTAGCAGGAATCTTCCATATTACCAGCATACCTCAAAATATTTTGATAGATCCCAATGGCAAAATAATTGCAAAAAATTTACGTGGTCCCGTTTTGGAAAACAAGCTCAACGCGATCCTGAAGTAGATACAATTTTGCTAAGAGAACCCCCTCG
>PKYU01000355.1 GCA_003132765.1 Chitinophagaceae bacterium
TGAGGGAGGGAGTTTCTGAAAGCCACCCGTTAGGGTCACCAGAGAGAACAAAACGCCTTTCAAGTGCTTCGCATCCTTTTTTACATTTATATTTCAAGTCGTTATTAAAAAGAGTGAGTTCGGAAAATATGATTCTAATAATATCCTGTTTTTCATACGAATTCGCTTTATAATAATAAACACAAGCTTCTTTTACGAGTTCGGAAAGAATGACTACATCCTTGAATGTTTCATTCATTGCAATATCAGAAATAGCTTCTTTTTCTTGCAAATCCACTATTTTGTTTTTTAAATTATTTTCTTCTTCAACTAAGCCCTCAGGTGTATAAACACCAGTTTTAAGCAATGTGAGCCTATTTTCATGCAGGTAAGCCAAATCCTCACGGTATTTCTTCTTTTGCCTATCATTAATCTCAAGCTTACTAAATCGTTTTGTTTCAAATAAAGCAATATCTGTGGAGAGACGTTTATTTAATTCATCCAACTCGTTATCGGAGAAATGGAGATTTTCCATTAGTTCCAAAATCTTGCTTGTTATAAAAGAAATATTAAAGCATTTATGTTTATTAGTACAATTTCCTGCACAACGGGAGCTAAAATATAAAATACCTTTCTTCTCATAGGGGGTGTATAGTCTTTGGCATTCACCACATCGAATAATTCCTCGTAAGGGATATTCAATTCTGTTCACATAATGGACACTAATTTTTTTCCTTCTTAATTCAGTTTGAACTTTATTAAATAATTCATCAGAAATTAAAGGCAAATGACTTTTACTTTTCACAATTTGTTTATTGTTTCCAATTATTCTACCGGTGTAAAATGGGTTTGTTAGGATTTTTTGAATTGAGGTATAGGTTACCAAATGAGTTACAGGTTCAATTTTAAGAATATTATCATCTTCCTCTTCCGATAACATTTCTTCCTTTGTTCTTTTCCTTCGAGTCGCGGGCATGGTAAAACCTTGTTTTGTTGCAAATTTAGCAAGCTCATTAAGAGTCCAATTGCCAGTGCTATACATTTCAAACATTTTTTTTATTAAGGGAGCCCGGACAGTATCAAAAGGCTTATTCTCCATTGAGCCAGGATTAAGATATCCTACTGGTGCTTTATATACACATATTCCTTTTTCTCTCTGGTTAAATATGTTTAATGAAACTTTTTCACTTGTTACCCTACTATGATGTTCTGCAAACATTCCATCAATATCCATATGTAATGCACCTGAACTCGGTTTATCATAGGTGGCTAGAACAAACCTAAAATCGATACCAGATTTCATTAATTTACGAATAATGGTTTCGTCTCCTTTATTTCGGGAGATTCTATCCCAGCATAGTATAATTACTCCTTTGAAATATCCATGATTCAAGAATTGAATTAATTTGTAAAATTTTGGCCTGTCAATACGGTATTGAACCAAGCCGTTATTTCCGAAAGTCATATCAGTACCTTCTTTAAAAGCTGAATGCTTTTCAGAAATAATTCCATCAGTACAAAAGCCTTCGATGTTTAAATTAGCAAGAGGCAACTTCTGCTTGAAAGCAAAGCGGTTATTTTCTGATTTTTGATAGGCTATAGAATTTTTCTGATTCTCAGGCTCATCGGTACTTTTTCTGTTGTATATTAAATAATGATTCTTCCAAATGCCAGATTCAATTTCTTTGATAATATTCTTCTGTATATTTTTTGGGTCTTTCATATTCAACTTCACCTTTAGAATTAATAAGCTTACCATCTATTATACTATATCCTTCACTTATAAGTCTATTGTGTATTTGTTGAAATACAGAACCTAATTCTGAAATAGTGTCAATTACCTCTTGCTGAAAAGTATTTCCTGATGGATCATTTTTAATTTCTTCCACGGGTAATTCTCTCATTGGGGAGATTTTAAGTTGTGCATATTTATAATGCCTTTTCATAAATGGCATCTTATTTTTTTCTTGGTTAAAAGGGAAGAGAGGGCGCCGTGTAATTTCAGTTATCCACAGAAATTTCCATTTTGATCTTTTACCCTCTCTTATTTCACAATTTAAATTGCGATAAGATTTTTTTATGGAATGAGGTCGAATTCCATTTTATCAATTTTATTTTCAAAAAAATATCTATGGAAACATAAAAAAGAGGTGCCTTCGGGCACCGGTAATATAAGGACATTAGAATGTCCTTTATGTTTTAAATGAAAGCTATAAGAGAAAATAAAATTATATAAAAACCGAACGATAAACGAAAGATAAATAATCGAAACGAGTATCGTCGATGCAATAAATCGGGAAAGATTATTAGTTTAATTCTTTAACAATAAAATGCAACATTATGAACCATATGAAATCAAGTTGGCGAATGAAATTGCTGAAACTTTAAAAGATAGGGATGCTCTTCCATTGTTCCTTGCCTATACCCGTAAATATCAGGAAAGCCACTTAAGGCGGATTTTAGCAAAGGTAATGTCGATACCTGAAGGTAGTATCCGTAAGTCCAGAGGTGCATTATTTACCTTTCTGATTAATCAACATGGAAGCTCAAACAATAATGGGTCTTAGTTTTAATACACGAAACCTAGGGCTAGCAGTTGTCAAATTAAATCAACTTGTGGATTACTCGTCAAAGCTTCACAAGGAAAAATGGTCCTCTCAAAAGAGAGAAATGATACTTACTAGCCTGGGCTCGTGTATAGAAGCTTATAACATACAGAAGATTGCTTTGTCAATACCTCATCCTCGTCATCAAACAAATGAGTTTACACAACTCGTAACGGTAATAATCGCATTTGCTCAAATGAATCATATTGGAGTGGTTAGCTATTCGCCCAAAGATTTGCTTCTATTTATTCCTGGTTCCAAAAGAAAAAACTCAAAGTCCTTTATGAATCAATTGGCATTACTCTATCCAGAGTTAACACCATATTACGAAAAGGAATTGAAGAATAGGAATAAGTATTATTATAAAATGTTTGAAGCGGTAGGTGTAGCGACGCTCTATTCGAGAAAAATTGGAAAGTGGCGAAGTTGAAATAAAAGCAAGGGATCATTACCCTTGCTTTTTGCATTTTACCCTCCCTTACGTGTTTTGCCAGGTTTATATACAATGAAAGAAATTATTCTTTCACAATTAAAAACTTAGAATTATGGATTCACAAAACAATTCATCCACGAAGCTGGATGTGTACGAAATGGTTACTAACCGCATTATCGAATTATTAGAAGCCGGTACCGTTCCTTGGCAAAGGCCCTGGACAGATGCAGGCGTTCCTATGAATCTCATCA
>PKYU01000506.1 GCA_003132765.1 Chitinophagaceae bacterium
TGTAATATTAGAAGATGTTGCATTTCCTGTTGAAAAATTAGGCGATGCCATTTTAGACTTACAGGAACTTTTCCGGAAATATCATTATTTCAATGCTATTATTTTCGGTCATGCCAAGGATGGCAATATTCATTTTGTTGTTACACAATCTTTCAATACACAGCAAGAGATAACAAGGTATGATCTGTTCATGCGTGAAGTGATAACCTTAGTAGTAGAAAAATACAATGGCACTTTAAAAGCAGAGCATGGTACTGGCCGTAATATGGCGCCATTTGTAGAAACGGAATGGGGTGGTGATGCATATAAAATAATGAAAAAGATCAAGCAGGCTATTGATCCGCAATTGCTGCTGAATCCCGGCGTGATTATCAATGAAGATAAAAATGTACACATCAAAAATCTGAAAGAACTACCATCGGTTGAAAAAGAAGTAGATAGATGTATAGAGTGTGGTTATTGCGAACACAGATGCCCGAGCCGTGATATTACTGCTACACCAAGACGCAGGATTGTCATACGAAGGGCATTAAAAAAACTGGAAGTTGAAGGTGATACTGCTAACTATAAACTGTTGCTGGATCAATATCAATATGATGTACTGGATACCTGTGCGGTAGATGGTTTGTGTGCTACTGCCTGCCCGGTGGATATTAATACTGGCGATTTAATTAAGCGGTTAAGAAGAGAAAATCATTCTGTTGCTGCAAACAAAATTGCCTTATTAGTAGCAAAGCATTTTAAAGCAGTAGAATGGGGGGCACGTGCCGCTTTGAAAATGGTTTTTGGTATAAATAAGATGTTTGGTAAAAATGCAATGACTACTATAACAAGAGGGATAAGAAAAATTATTCCGGCCATGCCGTTGTGGTCAGCCCAAATCGGCTATCCTCCTGNNAAGGCGAATGCTCCCGGGACTAAAAGTACAGTAGTTTATTTCCCCAGTTGCATATCCAGGATGCTGGGCACTTATGAAGGCAAAGAAAAAAACATCATGGAAACCTTTATGAGTATTTGCAATAAGTCAGGTATTGATGTTGTTATAATGGACAATGTCAGTGGTAGTTGCTGTAGCCAGATATTTTCTTCAAAAGGGTTTAAAGATGCTTATCATTTTACCGCCAATGATATAGTGGATCGGTTATGGAAAAGCAGTAATGAAGGTTCATTTCCAATTGTAATTGATGTAAGCTCCTGTGCATATACGTTACGTAATATACGTCCCATACTGAATGAAGGAAATAAGAATAGATTCGATCAGTTGACCATCCTTGACAGTGTTGATTTTATACATGGCATGATAATGCCAACTGCTATTGTAAAACAAAAGAAAAGTAATATTATACTGCACCCGGTTTGTTCATTGGAGAAAATGAAAACAGGCAATAAATTTATCCTGCTCGCCAAACATTTTGCTGATGATGTTACCGTGCCAAAATATGCCGGTTGTTGCGGCATGGCCGGTGACCGTGGCTTTTTATTTCCGGAACTTACCACCGCTGCAACAAACCCTGAAGCTTTGGAAGTAAAGCTACAAACGTATGATGGGTATTACTCTTCTACAAAAACCTGCGAAATAGCGATGTCAGAAGCTGTAAAGGAAAACTACCAATCAATTTTATATTTGGTAGATGAAGCGTTATGATTTTTAATGACCCGGCAAGTTGTAGTAGTTTAAGTTATTTAAAAATTTGAATTTTATTTTAATAAATCTTTGAAGAAATAGAAAATAATAGTTTGCTTATGGGTAACATTTTTCACTTGCCATAGCAGCAGGGCACAAACAGAATCTATTAAACAAAACAGCACATTTATGGTACGGTATACTGTTGTTTTCAAACTTAAGGGAATCTCTAAAACTATTTTTTGATGCCGTTGTTTGATACTAATAAATAGGCTGGATATCCAAATCGAGTTTTAAACATCGGAAGCGGGCCACTACTTCCCGGGTGAGATTATACACATCCCATATATGCTTTTCTTTGGGATATATTTTATCTATAAATCCATATTGGTAATTTGGCTTCGAAGTAGTTTGTAGAGATTATTCTGTCAAAAGGTAGTTATCCAGTTATTTTATTTCTATGAAACCGATCTATGGGATCTATTACTTCTTTTTGAAACTATTTTGATAGAATTATTCTTAAATTTATAAGAGAATTAAGCCCGGAATTTTAAACGATGAAAAAAACAAAAACTGACGAACAATCCAATTTGTTCCAGGGAACTTTCTAATCCCAGAAGGAATAAAGATGATGGATAAGAAGAGGAAAGGAGCAATCGAACTATTGAAGAAGTTGCTCCCAAACGTAAAATTCAAAGAGAAACCACCAGAGTCCTAACTCGATCCTGAATCGGTCCAATTTAAATTACAAAGCCTCTTTTAAATATTTTTTTTGATATTCTTTAGTGGTTAATCTTGTAATTATTTTAAACTGCCTGTTGAAATGAGAAATATTGTTATAACCTGTACTGTAACATATTTGGGTGATTGTCTTTTCACTTGTAATCAATAACTT
>PKYU01000616.1 GCA_003132765.1 Chitinophagaceae bacterium
GTAAATAATCAGCAGACCCTAATTAAACGTTTGTTTAATTTCAAACAAACGTTTAATTTTGCGCCCTTGTTCAAAAATGGATAAAAGACAAACAATACTAGCAGCCACTATGAAACTCTTTGGGCAAAAGGGTTTTGAAGGGACTTCAGTTAGAGAGATAGCTGCTGAGGCGGAAGTTAACCCGGCTATGATAAGCTATTATTTTGGATCCAAAGAAAAGTTATTTGAGAATCTCGTGGAACAAAGGGCAGCTTTTCTTAAAGGTGTTTTTGCGGAAGTTGTGAAAAATCCCACTCTTTCTCACATTGAAAAACTTTATATAATGATCGATAGTTATGTTGACAGAATCTTTCTGAGTCCACAGTTTCATCATTTGCTGCATAGAGAACTCTCCATGGAGCGCAGGCCCCAAATGAAAGATGCTATAGCCGAAATATTGTTAAGAAATTTTGTATCCGTGAAAAAAATGATCCAGGATGGCATTGAATCGGGAGAATTTAAAAAGGTCGATACGGAGCTTACTATTGCCAGCATAGTTGGTACGATTAGTTATTTGCTTTCATCAGAAGTAATGTGCAGGAAAATGTTACAAAAGAATAAAGATTTCAATCCTTATCAGAGCAGGAAACTTAAGGAAAGGGTTGGTGAATACTTAAAAGAATTAATGCGTTCTCATTTATTGATAAAATAATTAAATAAAAACCGTGAGGAATTTTAAAACATATATTATTAATCAGGTAAAAATTCTTGTTGCAGTAATTATTCTTTCCTGTGGACTTCTTAAGCCAGCTATCCTTGATGCACAGGATACCGCAGGAGTCAGGCATATTTCTTTGCAGGAAGCAATAGACCTGGGTATAAAAAATTCTAATCGGTTAAAAGCCTCTCATGCGCGCATTGATGAGGCTACTGCAATAGTAAGGGAAGCAAAGGATAATCAACTTCCTAATGCCGGTATCAGCGGATCTTATTTAAGATTCAATAATCCTAATATAGCTATCAAAACGAAGAGCCTTGGCGGTGGTGCCGACAGTTCAGGAGGATCCGGGTTCCCATCAGTAACGCAGGCAGTATATGGTATTTTTAATGTCTCAGTTCCGTTATTTGCCGGAGGTGGCATTCGTTATGGAATTGAATCAGCTAAATACCTGCAACAAGCCTCAATACTTGATGCAGGAAATGATAAAGACGCCGAGATATTAAACACTATTAATGCCTACATAAACATGTACAAGGCAAGTGCCACCGTACTTGTTGTAAAAGAAAATTTAAAGCAATCCTTGCAGCGCGATTCGGTTCTTTCCAGGCTGGAACAAACAGGATTATTGGCACGTAATGATCTATTGAAAGCAAAGCTCCAGACTTCCAATATTCAGCTTTCAGTTCTGGATGCTGAAAGTAACCGTAGTATCGCCAACGTAAATATGAACCTGATGCTTGGCTTGCCAGAAAGAACAGTTTTAATAGCAGATTCTTCTAATTTCGACAAAGATATAAGCATAAAAAACCTTGAAGATTATGAAGAGATTGCTCTTCAAAACAGGAAAGATATTTTGGCATTATCCTTCAGAAAAAAAGCTGCTACTACCGGTATTGAAGCAGCTAAGTCAGGGTTATTTCCATCTATTGCTTTGACAGGAGGTTATATAGCCGCAGATATACCTCATCTTTTATCTATTTCAAATGCAATAGATATAGGTGTTGGAGTCAAATATGACCTGGGTTCCTTATGGAANNCCAGGCGGAGGCCCGTGAAAGAGAAATTTCTGCAAACCAGGCCCAACTTGATGAAGAGGTTCGGCTTAACCTAAACAGGAATTATGAAAATTTACTCTTGAGTAAAAAGAAGATTGACGTGTTTGAACAGGCGGTTGCGCAGGCAACAGAGAATTACAGGATAACCAGGAATAAGTTTGATAATAATCTGGTGAATACTACAGATTTGCTGGATGCAAATGTGTCCCTGCTGCAGGCTGAGATAAATCTTGCTGTGGCAAAAGCTGATGTAATATTAGCATATGATGTTTTACTTGAAACTGCAGGGGTAATCTCTGCACAATAAAAATTAAAAGCGTATAAAACAATTTTATGGAGTCTAAAGAAAAAATAACACCGGATAATTCGGCCCCGGAACTACCAAATGGAAAAGCTTCTTTCGAACCTAAAAAGCGCAGTAAAGTCTTTTTGATCTTGCTTATTGCAATAATAATAGGTGGAGGATGGTTTGGTATTTCAAAATATACTTATGCAGAGCATCATGAAGAAACAGATGATGCGCAGATTCAGGCCGACATCAGCCCGGTTATACCACGGGTATCAGGTTATGTAAATGCAATAAGAGTAAAAGATAACCAGTCCGTGAAAAAAGAAGATACCTTATTAGTGTTGGATGATCGGGATTTGAAATTGAAAGTTGATCAGGCTGAAGCAGCGCTTGCAACTGCTAAAAGCAATGTACAGGCTGCCAGGGCTAATACGCAGGCTGCCCGCTCCGGGATAGGAAGTTCAGAGGCTTACGTAAATACTATCGATGCTCAGATAGCAACAGCACAGGTAAATGTTACGAGGACGACACAGGATTATGACAGGTATGCCAATCTAATCCAGGACCACTCTATTACGCAACAACAATATGAAGAAGCAGTGGCAGCCAAGCAAATAGCAGAAAGACAACTCCAGGTTTTAGAACAGCAAAAAAAGCAGGCATCAACCCAAACAGGAGTCGTGTCTACGCAAAGCAATGCAACTGCAAAGCAAATAGGTGTATCAGAGTCCATGGTAAAGCAGCGCGAAGTAGAAGTGGAAGATGCTAAACTGAACCTTTCCTATGCTGTTATTACTGCGCCGGAAGATGGAAAAGTATCAAGAGTAAATGTGCAGGAGGGGCAATATTTGCAAGCAGGGCAGGCTGTATTTAGTATTGTTCACAATTCGCGGATTTGGGTTGTTGCCAATTTCAAAGAAACCCAATATAAAAAAATGCGGGTAGGCCAAAAGGTAATAGTTCATGCAGATGCTTTTCCAAAACATGATTTTGAAGCAACTCTTTCTTCATTCTCACCTGCTACAGGCGCAGAATTTGCCTTGCTACC
>PKYU01000604.1 GCA_003132765.1 Chitinophagaceae bacterium
CCTAAAAAAAGGGAAGTTAGGGTTTAATATTTATTATTTTTTGAAGGACATCTTTGTGTTCGATCAATTTTTTCAATAACATTATTTGATTCCCAGCCCTGGCAAGGTTGTGTTCCTCAAATTTTATTTTATAATAAATATCATTGCCAAGATAGTCTGTAAGGAAGCGAATGGCCTGCATATAAATCATAAATTTTCCTGCATAAATGAAATGATCTTTTTCTTCAGATGATAATTCATCTTCCATTTCACTCATGTAACCTTTCCATATAGCTGTAAAATATTCTTCCCTTATTTCTATTTTTGAAAAATCTTTTTCTTCTTCAGAAACAGGAGATAAATAAGTTCGAATCATATCTCCTACGTCGCTGATGAAATAGCCAGGCATAACCGTATCGAGGTCAATTACACATAGGCCTTTATCCTGATCGTTAAAAAGAACATTGCTGATTTTGGTATCATGGTGAGTCACCCTTAATTTAAAGGAAGGGTTTTGTAAAATTTTCTCATAAATATCAACAATAGATTTATTACCAATAGTGAAATCTATGAGTTCCTTTGATTGTTGAATTCTGGATATATTCCCATTCTTCAAAACATCGGTAAACTGTTTAAATCTAAGAGAAAGATTGTGAAAGTCTGGTAAAGTAATTCGCAATTCTGCAACATTAAAACCAGATATCATTTTTGTAAATTTTCCAAACATGCTGGCCGCTTCAAAGGCTTGTTGCGGATTTTCAACCACATCTATGGAATGTGAATTTGCCACATAGGGATATACCCGAAAATACCCTTCCTCTACATGAATTAAATCTTTTTTATCTTTTGTTTTAATTGGTTTGACAAATAAATATTGAGGATGTTTTTCTTCGAGGAAATCAGCAATCATTCTGACATTCGCGGCTATTGCTTCTGGATGTTTGAAAATGGTGTTGTTTACTTTTTGTAAAATGAAATTACCTTGTGGATAAACAAGTAGCCATGTACTATTGATCAGGCCATTACCAAAATGTTTTATTTCCGGAACCGTTCCTGGTAAGTTAAATGCAGAAATAATTTCATTGATCTTAATATGAGATTCCATTTTTGGTTCTATGAAAATAACCCTAATGATTTTATGATTGGTAAAGAAAGTATTTAATCTGTTTTTTCATTGCAGTCACCTTTACTAAAAAAAGCCATCAATGTACCAAAGGCAAGGAATACAAATCCTGTATAAAGGTTCAATCTCGTTGCTGGCAAAGATGAAACGAGAGTGCCTATTAAAAGTATCAGGGAAATAATTATGAAGAAAATCCCTATTACAAATCCGAGGTTACTTATTTTTTTATACATATAGAAATGGATTTAAAAGAAAATCATATTGAGAATGATTGTGATAATTATTAAAATTAGCCCTGGCAAAATAACCCTTCGGTACCATTTATCCTGATGGTAATTAGGTTTTACAGTTAATGAATATACAAGTCCCTTCAATTCGTCAGCATGTTTTGGTTTGGTGAAAAGACTCACAACAATAGTTGTGCAAAAGTTGGCAATCCATGACATAGCGGCTACGATGAATGCCTGGCCCATTCCGCTGTGGATTTCATACAATGGATAGATCCAGCCTCCCTTGCCTTCGGCTAATGTTAATCCGTGAGTAAGTGCTGCTGCTAATGTGCCCGCAAGTAATCCCCAAAAAGCGCCATGCCCTGTGGTTCTTTTCCAAAACATCCCTAATAAGAAAGTGGCAAATAATGGCCCATTTACGAAACTGAAAACCAACTGAAGANNTTAGCGATATATGCTGTGATAATAGAAAAAAGTATCCCGAATATGGTAACCATTTTTCCGACAATAAGATAATACCTGTCTGATCTGTTTTTTACAAAATAAGATTGATAAATATCATAAGTAAATACGGAGTTAAAAGCCGTTACATTACCTGCCATTCCGCTCATGAAGGACGCAATCAATGCAGTAATCCCGATACCCAGCAGGCCGGTTGGATAATAATGTGAAATTAGAGAGGGCAATGTCATCGTGTAATCCAGTCCTCCTTTCCCGTCAGAAGGAATACTAAATCCTTTTGATGCCAGTGCCGGCTGCATTAGCGTGATAGCAATCAACCCCGGTAAAACAACTATCAATGGCATGAGCATTTTCGGTATCGCGGCAATGATGGGAGTACGTTGAGCAGCATTCATATTTTTTGCCATCATAGCCCTCTGCACCACCAAAAAATCGGTACACCAATATCCGAAGGACATGACGAATCCCAGCCCAAAAATCAGTGACATAAAATTAATTCCCATAGGGTTTGAATCGGCATGGCCCATGTATTTCCATGCATGGGTCATTTCCGGTTGTAACAATGTTCTAATATTCGACCATCCGCCGGCATCATGCAAGGCAACTATCATCAGTGGTGAAAGACCGAAAACAATAAGAAAAAATTGAAGAACCTCGTTATAAACTGCACTGGTTAATCCCCCCAGGAAAGTATATAGCATAACGATACTTGCCGCAAGCCATATGGAAACATCAAAGTCCCATTTTAAAATGGCTTCCAGGAGTTTTGCCAATGCATACAATGATATTCCTGATGAAAAAACGGTCATAACTGCGAAGGTGATTGCATTTAACCCCCTCGTTTTTTCATCAAAGCGAAGCTTTAAATATTCGGGAACGCTCCTTGCCTTGCTGCCATAATAAAAAGGCATCATAAATATGCCCAAAAAAACCATGGCAAATATTGCTCCCATCCAATAGAAATGTACCGTCATGATACCATACTTGGCTCCGGATGCCACCATTCCGATAACCTCCTGTGCGCCGAGGTTAGCTGATATAAAAGCAAGGCTGGTAATCCATAACGGAATATTTCTTTTACTGCTTAAAAAATCATTACTTGATCGGATCTTATTCTTAATAATAAAACCAACTCCAATTACAAAAAGGAAGTAGGTACTTATTATCAAATAATCCATTGCATGTAGATTCATAAGCAATCGCGGTATTTATGAGACAAGAGAATTTCGGTACAATTTATTACTTAAAACTTTATATCTAGCTGGTGATAGGATTTATTTTTCAAAACGTAGCTATATATTTGAATATTTATATCAGGAAATTAAGACATCCGATCGGTTTTTTAGCCAATCCCATTTATTAATTTTAATGAAAATTGAGAAAATAAAGTTTGATATTCTTAATAGTCTTATATAAAAAAATTATCTTAGTAGTCTGGATTTAATTTGATAAAATAAACCGATTGAAATGGATAATAATAAAAAGGATATTTCCTGNNAAATTAATCCATTAAACAGCCTTGATGAATGGGAAGAAGATGTATTAGAAAGATACCCTGAACCAGAAAATGAAAATGCCTCAAAGGCAAAGGATGAATTCAGGAATTATGAAACACCCGTTAAAGATACGGTAAAAGAATTTTACAGGCTCAATCACAAGTACCAGACCTATGATTTTGTTCTGGAGAAGAAAAAAGAATTTCTTCAGTTCAATAAAAAAGAAATGCCGGTTTGGGATGCATTTGATTTCTTAAATCAGTTGGTAGATGACTCCGACCCTGATACTGATATGGACCAATTGCAGCATCTGTTGCAAACTTCCGAAGCCATCCGTCAGGATGGCCATCCTGACTGGATGATTTTGACAGGATTAATGCACGATATGGGAAAAGTGCTTTGCCTGTTTGGGGAGCCTCAATGGGCAGTAGTTGGAGACACATTCCCGGTTGGATGTTCTTATTCAGATAAAATAGTTTACCCGGAATTTTTTTCTTCTAATCCTGATTATTCAAATGATTCTTATAACACACAATATGGTGTATTCGAAAAAGGATGCGGATTAAGAAATGTTCATATGTCCTGGGGGCATGACGAATATGTTTACCATATGCTTAAAGATTATATTCCTGAGGAAGGCTTGTATATGCTGCGATATCATTCATTTTATTCCTGGCACCGCGAAGGAGAATATGATTACCTGCTCGATGATCATGACAAAGAAATGTTGAAATGGGTAAAGTTATTTAATCCCTATGATCTATATTCGAAAAGTCCTTCACTACCAGATAGTAAGAAATTAAGGCCATTTTATGAAGATCTTATAAGGAAGTATCTGCCAGAAACAATACGATTTTAGCTTGTCTTGAATAAGATTTTTTCAAAATTATTCTAATAATTTCCCTGTCATTCCTGAAAGTAAACTTGTAGTTTTAAGTTTAATTATCTTAACTGAATTAAGCTTATCAACCTCTTACTAATGAAAAAAAAATTACTGGCAATCATTTTTTTCTTCGCTGGAAATGCAGCCTTTTCACAGTCAATTTCAAATACCAATTGTAACAACTGCTGGAACCCCGATTCATTAGGTAATCACCGTTTTGTAATTGATTTCAAGGGAACCGATAAATATGCAAAAG
>PKYU01000157.1 GCA_003132765.1 Chitinophagaceae bacterium
CGGGTGTGGTTTCTAACTGGAAAAAGTCTTTAAAAGATTGTATCTGTATCCCTAATAAGTCGGGGGTTTCAGCCAAATGTTCAATTTTCCCAAAACTGATTCTTTGTGCTGGAGCAACTTTAGTTGGAGCCATATTTTAGTTAAAGTATTTTATTAGTGAGAGCGCCTTTAAACAGGGTAATTACAGGTATAAATGTATTTTACCCGAAAATAAAGGAGTGCAAAGGTAAGCATAATTATCCAAATTTCTTGAAAGTAACATCCTCCGAAAATAATTTAGAGAAATTTTACATTAAGCTATTTCAAATCAATATGCCTCAGAAAACTAAGGCCGAAATTTTGCTCCGGCCGTTGCCTTTATTTAAACAGGAAATTATTGTATTTCAACATCAGCGCCGGCGTCTGTAAGCTTTTTCTTCATATCCTCTGAAGTAGCTTTGTCTACGCCCTCTTTGATCGCTTTTGGAGCGCTGTCTACGAGGTCTTTAGCTTCTTTCAAACCGAGGCCGGTAAGTTCTTTTACAATTTTCACGATACCTAGTTTGTTGGCGCCTGCTGCTTTTAATATTACATTAAATGCTGATTTTTCTTCCACAGCTGCCGCTGCGCCACCCCCTGCTCCGCCTGTTGCTGCTACGACTGTTGCTGCTGCCGGTTCAATACCATACTCTGATTTTAGGAATTCAGCTAATTCCTGAACTTCCTTAACTGTCAAGCTTACTAAATTTTCAGCTAATGCTTTTACGTCTGCCATTTTTTTTGATTTAATTTTTTCCGCCTTCTTTTCAACTTGTATTGATCCGGCGGAGGTTTTTAAAAAAATTGTTTTATTTAATAGATAGAGAGTCCTTTATTGAATGTAAAAATTATTAAGAATCGGTGCCTCCTGCTACCTCTACCTCACCTTCAGATTTGCTTTCTTCCTGTTTGGGTTCCTCAACTGCAGGAGCAGATGCTACTTCAATTTTTGATTCGGGAGCGGCCGCGGCCTCTGCCTTAACTTCAACCGCTGAAGCTTTGAGGTCAGCAGATGCAACCTTATCTTCAGCTTTTTCGCCGGTTTCAGGCCTGTTTTTCAATGCACCCATCACTCTTTGTATGGGTGACATTAATAATCCAATTACTTCTCCTATAAGTTCATTTTTCGACATGATCTTTGTAAGGGCTATCAACTGGTTATCCCCCACAAAAATATCTCCATTCAGGAAAGCCGCTTTTAATAAAGGCTTTTCAGCATTTATTGAATCCCTGAAACTACTGATAATAAGGGCTGGTTCTTTAGGACTTTCGGTAAACATTAAGGCAGTCACCTGGTGCAATGAATCGTAAATGCCCGAATATTTATCCTTATCCAAACTTTCCAGTGCCTTCTTAATAAGGGTATTTTTAGCCACCTTCATTTCAACATGTTTATCAAAACAATGACGGCGAAGACTGCTAATCTGGGCCACACTCAGATTCTGCGTATCTGTAATATAAAAATTAGTGTACTGAGAAAATTTATTTTTCAGCGTCTCAATTACTTCCTGCTTTTGTTCTTTATTCATACAAATTGTTTTGTTGCTTCGGTTGTAACTGACAAATGAAGCAATAATTTTTTATTAGTTCTGAACAGATTTTGCATCTATATTAATGCCCGGGCTCATGGTACTGGCCATACTCAGGCCTTTCAAATAAATGCCTTTTGATGAGGAAGGCTTTAATTTAATGATCGCATTGATTAGTTCCTGGCTGTTGGCTTCAATTTTATCAGAAGAAAAACTTATCCTGCCGATAGAAGCATGCACAATACCCACCTTGTCCACCTTGAAAGCTATCTTTCCGCCTTTCACATCATTGATGGCTGCTACAACATCATTGGTAACAGTACCGGTTTTAGGATTGGGCATCAGGTTTCTTGGACCCAACACTTTACCGAGCCTGCCTATTTTTGGCATCACTGACGGGGTGGCGATGATCACGTCAACGTCCGTCCAGCCGCCTTCAATTTTAGTAATAAATTCTTCCAAGCCTACAAAATCAGCTCCTGCATCTTTTGCTACCTGCTCCTTATCCGGGGTACAGAGAACCAATACTTTTTTTGTTTTTCCGGTACCATGAGGAAGTGAAACAGTACCACGAACTGCCTGGTCTGCTTTCTTGGGATCAATACCTAAACGGATATGCAGATCAACAGAACTGTCAAATTTAGTAGTATTGATATCTTTTATTAGCGAAGAAGCTTCTTTAAGAGAATAGGCTTTACCTTGATCAATTTTGGCGTTTGCTGCCTTTCTTTTTTTAGTAATCATTTTTCAAAAGTTTAAGATCTGCACCATTGCAATTGCTGTACAATTAATTTTTTTCCCAGGGGGCTTGTCCTTCAACAGTTAATCCCATGCTGCGGGCAGTGCCGGCAACCATTTTCATAGCGCTGTCAAGTGTAAAAGCGTTGAGATCAGCCATTTTATCTTTGGCAATTTCTTCAACCTGTGACCAGGAAACCTTACCCACCTTATTGCGGTTAGGTTCTTTACTGCCGCTTTGGATTTTGGCAGCATCTTTCAGCTGTACAGCAGCCGGAGGCGTTTTGATGATCAAATCAAATGATTTGTCGCCATAAACTGTAATGAGAACGGGAAGTACTTTTCCTTGTTTATCCTGGGTTCTTGCATTAAATTGTTTGCAGAACTCCATTATATTAATGCCTTTTGAACCCAAAGCAGGGCCTATTGGCGGTGCAGGATTGGCTTGTCCTCCTTTGCATTGGATCTTGACATAGCCGGTTATTTCTTTTGCCATAACTTATTTTTTGGTGTTAGCGTCTCGCCTGTGGCGGACTCCCAAGTATCCCGATACCTACCGGGATTCTTATAAAGAACTNNAACAGCTGCTTTTTCGGAAACCAGAACTAACCTGATTTCACCGTAAGTAAAATCCGGGGGTAAATTTTCTTTTATAATTTTTAGGCTGATTGTGCCATAAGTTTTAAGGGCGCTTTTAATAATCTGCAGTTTTTCAGAGCTCAGTATTTCATTAATATTGATATCACCATTGCCAACAAACCATTCAAGGTGCCCTTCAATAGTGCTCACTGTATAATTTCTTTCTTTAGCTATTTNNGCTTTGAATAGATTATAAGAAAGTGTTTTTGTATCTGTTTTTTCTTCCGTAGATTTTGTTTTTCTTTCTTTTCCCCGAACCGGGACTTTTGCAGCCATATTTGTTTCTACCTGGTGCTGCAAACAAAATTCTTCCACCATTTGTAATACCTCATCCCCATATTTATCAACCTTTATTTTTCCAAACCCACTTATTTGTAACAGGTCATTTTTGTTCAATGGAAGGTAAGTCGAAATTTCAGCGAGTGTTGCCCGGTTAGCAACCATATAAATTGGCAAATTCGATTGTTCGCAAGTTGTATCTCTCCATTGTTTTAGCGCCTCATATAGTGATCGATTCGGAATATCGTCAAAGGATTGTTTCTTTCCGCTATCATAGCAGGATATTTTAATCCGGGGCTGGGCAAATTTAATTTTATATTGCAAATATGATGAAACAGCAAATGGTTGTTTACAATACTTGAGGAAATAATTTGCTGTATCAATAGCCACCATTAATTGGTTTAAATGCTCATCTATTGCATTAGCCACTTCCCGGAGCTCAGTATTTAAAAGATGGTTTTTGAGGGCTTCCAGGAGCGAAGAAAATATCGGCTCAAAATGGGCGGCCGCGTCATTAATTCTCTTTTGCAATAATGTATTTTTTTCTATAACCGGTTCGCCTTTCATTAATTCCCCCGTTTGCCTGATGAATTTTAAACCAACTTCCTTGTTGGAAAAGATAATATCCCGGAAATTGTGAAACCATAAAATTCCATCCTTATTGAATTTTTCCCGGTTTTCTTTTATTTGCAAATCGAGCGTATTTAAAATCGTTGTTATTTCAGTGAAGGAAAAAATTTCTTCCAATACCTGTTGGGTGAAAATTTGCCTCGCTCCTTCAAAACGCTCCTGCAAAGAGCCCTTGGTCGTTAGAGACTTTTGGCCTTTCACCACATNNCACATTTTCATTGCTATAGATAGCTTCCGGGAGAATTTTCGACAAAAGCACAATGCCTTCAAGATTGGTGCAGCGGCTCAAGGCAACATAAACCTGCCCGCTGCTGAAGGCCGCCCCGGCGTCAATCATTACTTTTTCAAATGTTAATCCCTGGCTCTTGTGAATGGTAATTGCCCAGGCGAGCCTGAGAGGGAATTGGGTAAAAGTTCCTAACGTTTCCTGTTCCAGTTTACCATCCGTCCTGTTTAATACATACCGTGTATTTTCCCAGGTTTCTCGGGTAACTTCAATGTCGGTGCCATTGCAAGCAACTATAATTTCTTCATCGCTTAATGATTTGATAACTCCGATTTTTCCATTGAAATATCTTTTCTGGATNNCAACATTACCTGTGCGCCTGTTTTTAAAATAAGTGAACCTTCGGCCGGATAATTATTTTCAGGGAAATCTTCTTTTATGATTGCTTCATATTTGTGTGAAGGATATAACAGTTTCTGCAATTCACGACTGTTGATGATATCAGCCTGGTTGTTATGAGAAGTAAGGGTAATATATTTCTCTTCAGGTGAGGGGTGAAAGCCAGGAAGATATCTTTGATGCAAATCTTCAAAATCATCCTTACTCATCTCATTATTGCGCACTTTATTTAAGAGGCTGACAAACGAATCATCTTTCTGGCGGTAAATCTTTTTTAATTCAATTAATAATGGAAGGTCCTCTTTAATAATCCTGCTGTCAAAAAAGAAAGGGGAAGCATAATATTCCAGCAAAATATTCCATTCGTGCTGCCANNGCCTATGCACAATAATTGCACTCCGCCAAATGGTGTATCGTGTTTTCTCCGAATTGATTTTAAGATGGTATCTATCGCATCCAGTACGTCGCATCGAACCATACTTATTTCATCAATAATTAATAGCTCCATTTTCCGCAGCAATTGTTGCCGTTGTCTATTATATTTTAATGCAGAAAACAGTTCCCGGGTGCTGGCAGGCGTTGGCAAAAATGGATGAAATGGTAATTGAAAAAGGCTGTGCAACGTTATGCCACCGGCATTGATAGCAGCAACTCCAGTAGGAGCAGCTATAATAATATTCTTACCGCAATTTTGTTTCAGGTATTTTAGAAAAGTTGTTTTACCGGTTCCTGCTTTTCCTGTAAGAAAAATATTTTCTCTTGTTTCAGTTACGAANNATTAACCTTCTCCATTGATTTTAATTTTTGCCACGAATTACACAGATTGACACGGATTAATTTTTTTAAAGATTGTGATAATCACAGATTACAATTTTTGCCACTGTATACAAGATTAACACAGATTCCAGGTTGCCTAAAAAATTAATCTACGATGTTCTAAAGAATTTCGTCCAAAGTTAATAATCAAACCAACTTTGCAACCGAAAGCTTTTAAATAATTTAATGTTTGAGATATACAAGCATCATTTATGGCATTTTCAGCCGCTCTTATTTCTGCAATAATATTGTCATAAAATACATAATCTGCAAAGAACGAATGTTTCAAAATAGTTTGTTTGTACGTAATTGTAAATTCTTTTGCCCTTTGGATTTGAATATCCTTTAGTTCAGCCTCCACCATCATAGCATCTTTGTAAACTATTTCACTAAAGCCATGACCGGGTATCCGGTATACTTCCATACATAAGCCAATGATTTTATAAGTTTCATTTTCAAATAAAAGATTAACCATGATATAAATTTGAATGGCAGGAAAATATTGCCACGGATTACGCGGATTTTCACAGATTCTTTTTCTTTTTAATCCGTATTAGTCCGTGTAATCCGTGGCAAAAAAAAACTAAGCCGCAGGCTTAGCGCCCAGCATCAATAATTCATGTACCTGGATTTCAGTAAAATATTTTTTGATACCTTCTTTATCTGTGTAAGACCTGCTCATGATTTTGCCTTCAATAGCTACTTCAGAACCTTTTGATAAATATTTTTCTGCAATTTCAGCAACTTTCCCCCAGGCAACCAGGTTATGCCATTGCGTCTCCGTTACTTTTTCGCCCTTTGCATTGCGGTAGCTTTCATTAGTAGCTACAGAAAAGCGAACCATTTTCTTACCACTTTCGGCGTNNCAGGTGCATTACCTAAATTTCCAATCAGTTGAACTTTATTTCTTAAAGCATTCATAATCTTAAGTTTTATGCCCATCATTTTCAGATAAACCTGTTTGTAAATGATTTTTATTTCAGTTGACGATCCGGTTTTGTTTGTTTCATCAACACCGCAAAGATGCTATCTTCAAAAAGCCTTATTCGTATTTTAATCGTTTATAGGATAGTGTCTCAGTTTGAAAAATAAAGATTTTAACAATGCTTGACCGTATAAGCAAAGCGAGTTATATTTGCTTATGGCAAAAATTAAAAGACCCACAGACATAAACCAAAGAGCCAAAAGCATAGTTGATATTGCTACTGGTGAAGTTTCAGTGACTAAAGAAGAAAAAGACGTTATTAAAGCGGCGGCGGCTGCATTAGGAAGAAAAGGTGGATTAAAGGGAGGTCATGCCAGAGCAAAGGTATTATCTGCAAAAAGGAGATCAGAAATAGCCAAAAAAGCTGCTAAAGCAAGATGGTATAAGAAATGATTTACTTTTTTAACTCAGCATTTTCTATTGGCATAGGTTTAAAAGTATCCATAAAAATAATTGGCATGATAGCATTATTTAAATAAGTACCCCTGAACTCAGAATAAATTATTCCTCTTGTCGTAGAAATAGATACAGGTCTTATTAGGGCTTCTAATTGTTCTGGAATTACGTATAAGCCAGCCTCATTTGGTTTAACTACGTTTATAAAATCTGTGATTTCAAATAGGCAAGCCGTTGATATATTAGCCAATTTTAAAGGCTTATTTAATTCGCTTATACTTACATGAACAACTGATAAAATTAAATTTCTTGGGGCTTGAACTTTAGATTCAACTCTTATATCAAAATTAAAAACTGGAGTCAGAGATAAATCCAAAGGCATTTCCGACATTTCTTTTGAAACAATATAAAGGCCAACAAAACGTAACGCAATTTTAATATCATCCATAATTTTAATTATATCAAAAATAATAATTAGGCATATTAAATGCTATTGATTCGGATTGTACGTGAACCTCGTTTGGTATATGATTTGAAACTAATTTTTCAAGTGATTCTATTGATTCTTTATTAACTATAAATGTATCTCCTGAATTTACAGATAGGAGATATTGAACAGGTCTTAAGTTTGGATTATCATCGTATAATCTATTTTCTGCATCATCATTAATGTATTTTTCTAAATCTAAATAGGATACATTAGGAATTTTTCCGCAGGCTAATGACAATTCTATCAATTTACTTATTTTATGGTCAAAATCTCCATTCAGAATTTGAGAAACATAGCCTTTAGTTACACCTAATTTTTGAGCTATATCTTTATCTTTTAATTTATTTTTAGATTTATATTGCTGCAACATAGTATATAAACCATTCTGAATATAAGCAAGCCAATAATTAGGGCTTTTTAATAATTCATCTCTTTCCATTTTTGTTCGGTTTTAATTAGTATCGAAATATTGCTTTTTTAATGAGCGTAATTTTTTTAGATTTTTTTCTTGACGGTTTTTATAACCACCTAAAAAAATTATTTTACCATTGGTGATCTTTACGCCATAAAGTCTTAAATCTCCATGTTTAAATTCAAAATCAGGATAGGGATCATTTTTTGGTCTTTCCAGTTCGTGATATTTTGTACCTGGGAGATGTTCACCGTTTGAGTGCATATTCATATATGCGTAAATCATATCAATATCTTTCCTATATTTTTTTTGCAATTCCTTTTCATAATTATCTAACACACCATTCTTCTTTTTATTTTTTATTTCTTCGGTATCAGTTTTTTCAAAAACAGGGTTATCATCAATAGTTAATTGGTAAAATATTAGTCTCCCTTTAATGGAAGATATTTTTTTTAAATCAAAAATATTCATAAAAAAGTTTAGTTTCAACTAAACTTTTTTAAATTTTTTGCTTAAGTTTGCAACCTTTTTTGGAGAGTGAAAAGATACAAATTAAAATGTTAATAAATTTTAACAATTAAAATGAATAAAATGCTTGACCGATCAAGCATATTGTATTATCTTTGTTTTTATGAACAAGTTACCTATACAAAAGAAAGTGCAAATAGTTAACCTTCTCGGTGAAGGTTCAAGTTTGCGTGCTATCTCACGCATTTGTGATGTAAGCATTAATATAGTAACCAAATTGCTTATTGATGTTGGTGCATCATGTCAATAGTTCCATAATGAAAAGGTTGTTAATGTAGCATCCAAAAGAGTTCAATGTGATGAAATTTGGAGTTTTGTTTATGCTAAAGAAAAGAATGCAACCCGGGAACAAAAGATGGAAGGCAAAGGGGATGCATGGACCTGGGTAGGTATAGATGCGGATTCAAAACTTGTTCTTTCGTGGTTTGTAGGAGATAGGAGTTTTATTTCTGCAAGAGAATTTATGCAAGATATAGCCGGACGGTTATCCAATAGGGTGCAGCTAACAACAGATGGATATAAAGCCTATTTAGTCGACCCTCAAAAACTCGTATCTGGTACCGCCCTTTGGTTTCGGTATCTCTACCTTGCGAACAGCCTGCGGACGTTACGTGCCTTCTAAAATACTAGCCTTTAACGTTTGCCAGTTAACATCGAGATAGTCTCCAAGTTCATCGGTCTGCATACCATCGATGCCGCCGGCTCCCTTGTTGGCAGTTACCTGCTTCAAGGCTTTTTCTACGTTGCGGATGTCTAATATTTCTTCCAGCATACTACCACTATTACTACTAAAAAAAACTTTCTTCCCGGCGTTGTTCTCATTGGTTGCACGGCTCGGCTCAACTCCTCCTGTATTTTACTTTCAGCTTCCGGCTTATCCTCATACAGGTAGTTCGCTAATGTGTTTCGGTTGTTGCAGCTTAACGCCATAAACTTCCTGATTACTTCACCATTCTAACATTCGGTCCTTCGTCCTTTTGTGAGTCCTCCCCGCTTTGGCGAGCTCGTTGCCGGCTTACTAT
>PKYU01000489.1 GCA_003132765.1 Chitinophagaceae bacterium
CTTTTCAGTTTATATAATATACCTGGTTCAACTGATAATGTATAGCCCGCCCTGCGGGTGCCGTTACTTCCCCCTATCAAATCATGCACTGGGGAACCTTCGTATCTTAAACCGAAAGAAAAAGCCCATTTTGCCAAATTATAGTTGGCACCAATTCGCATCGAGAAAACATNNAATTCAGTAATAATGCCAGTGGCATCATCACCCAATTGGATAGATGAATTCACAGGAGTCAGTACTTTGGTGGAATCATTCCAATGAAAATAATCCTGGTATTTATAGTCGCCCGTGGGAAGTTTAATACCCAATCCTAATTGTATATTTCCTTTTTGTTTAACCCTTGGAGCCAATAATCACTTATATGCTGTTATNNTAATCCATGTTCCAAATCGGTGGTTCTGGAATTTGCGGAAATCGGAATATTTAGATCAATCGACCACCCCTTACTAAATAAACGGGTTATTCCTATATCTGTCGAAAACGACTTTATTATATTTTGGTTTTTAGGTGGAGTATGCTGATCAACACTTCCCTTAAAATCGTGGTAAGTTGTAAAATAGCGATTATTAATATTTAATTGCCAGGTAGACGTGGTAAATGCATTATCCGTAAGATTGTACTGGCCAAATCCTGAAATGTTGCGAACGGCAATACATCCTTGCGAATAACTGAAGTTGACAATTAGAGTGAAAACAGAAGTTACCAGAAATAACTTTTTCATAATTTAAGTTTTAGAAATTCTAATCTACAACAAACGTGAAAGGAAAAATTAGCCATTTATTAAGTGACATGAGGAAGGCCTTAGAAAGCGGATTCTAAATAGTAGATGGTAATACTGCTTAAAAATAAAGCTTCGACTCGAAATTCATAATTCAATCGTAATTGTACTAACCCCGGCGATTTTTGAGGTTTTATGAAAAGGCATAAAACAAAATTATCTTACGTATATAACGTTTAGTCACAGCAAACTCTTTGAGATTGACTTATAAATTACCGTAATTTCCGAACCTGAATAAATTAGTAGAACTACCATTTGCAGGTTTTTGTGCCTATAATACCTTTAGCCCCCGCTTTGATGAAGGACTAACATCTTTCATAAGTGATCCACATCCATTAGAATTTAAGAAAAGTCCAAATTCACGAATTACCAAAACGCAAACCAGGTTCTGAAATCAACCTGTGATCCGGTACTTAATAAAAACTAATATTATTTGACAAGCATCAGATATGCTAAATCCATGATCATTTAAAACCTGACTCCCAGGATTTAATTTTATTCCTGAAAATGCCTGCATTAACATGCAGGTTTTTTTTTGCTTAGATGCCTTTACTCTTTCTATTAAGGAAATAATGATTACATCCCTTAAGTTCGTTGATGGGTTAATTTAGTAAATGAATCATGCGGTCTGAAATTTCTTTTAGAATCAAAACCTTGACATTTCCTGATTTAATTTAAACAATAAGTTATGAAAGATCATTTGTTGGATAACCCTATTTGGCAAGCTTTAATTTCCGGGAACAGGCTTATGGCTGAAGGAGCAGAAAATGTAAAATATTNNTTGAGATTCTATTTGATCTGGTTGCCGGAGAAAGAGAATTAGTAATAATAACTGCGGCAGAGGTTAAAATACCTCCATTCTGGAAAATCAATCGCCAGATAAAGATTTTTCAAATGACATGCAAAGATCCAAAAGGACAAATAAAGATAAAGGAAAAAATGATTCCCTTAGTTAAGAAAGATATACCCCAAATGTTTGATTTGATCGGGCTTACCAATCCCGGCCCATTTTCCATGAGAACAATTGAATTTGGAAATTACACAGGAATTTTTGCAGGACGAAACCTCGTTGCCATGGCAGGCCAGAGATTGCATCCTGAACCGTATGTGGAAATAAGTGCTGTGTGTACTCATCCCGACCATGCCGGCAAAGGTTATGGCAATGCCCTTATTCAAAAACAGGTGCATGATGTATTGAATGCCGGAAATATTCCTTTCCTTCATGTTCGGGAATCCAATGAGCACGCTATTAAATTATATAAATCCTTAGGGTTTGAAATACGGAGTCCAATGAACCTGAATGCGATTCACAAATAAGATGGATGCAAATTTGACGTAGGTTCATTTTATCCAAAAACGGAAGCTAAAAATCCAGATAGTTAATTCCTGGGGTAAATGATAATATCATGAACTTTCATAGGTAGATTATCTTTTGCAACCTCCAGCGCACTTACCATATCGCTATTAAAAATTATATTGTCATTGCAATAATTGCAGTTAAGCATTACTCCGGTTTTCTCAAAATTAATTTTTCCAGTTTGTTCCGGCACCACCATGAATGCCAGTTCTGAATTTTTACCGTAGAGGTGAAAATCCATTTCATTTATTTTCANNCATTTATGGACATACCGGTAAATAAACCGTTGTGAAATGGCCAGCTTGTTTTTCTTGCGAGCGTGCTATCCTTTTCTGCCCCTTCTGTATTGATCTTATTACTTACGATAATAAACAATAGGTTATCGAGGTTATGACTGTCATCCCATACAAATACGGACTTTCGCCCGGTGCCATCAAAAAGGACAGAACATTTTTTCAATTCATTTTTGGCAAAATAGTTAAGATCGTTATTTATATTTTGTCTCCCGAAAAAACTAACGAGNNTAACTGAAGCAAATCTTCCGCAAAGTTTACTTCAGAAGGTATTTTTTTCTGTTTTAAAATGAAGCAAAAGTGTTCCACCCCATCCACTATGCCGGTAGTAGCGAGAATAGTGATGTTGGCTTTTTGAAAAAGCATCGGTGTTTCATTACTTATATTATCAATATCGGCACAGTAAAAGCCTGCCCTTAAAAGACCCTTCCAGCTATTGAGGTAGTCCTTTGAGGATAACATTTCTAATGTATAATATTTTGTATCAGGCGCAAANNCCGTTTTCCCGGGAGCTTCATCTGTTTTGTTTCTCTTTGGTTTTGGGATGAATCGGGCGAGTACTGTGTCGCCTTCCGGTTCGTTGCAGGAAAGCTCAAACCCCTTTTTCTTCATAAACTTGTCGATGGTGCCGGAGGGTAAGGCGGCTAAATTAACCAGGTCGTTTGCAGTGAATGATTGGCTTTTGACAATTCCAATGGCAAAAATTTGCAGTATGAATATAAGCGATAAGCTCTTCATCAGGATTATTGTAATACAAATTTTGTCATCGGTTACTTTCTGTTGGGTAAAGTTGGCCTGAATCAATGTGTGATGCCAGGGAAACTAAAACCGAAAATACTACAATTCAGTATTTTATATAAAGAACGTGATCAAGGCCTAAATCGTGTTCAAAGCCAGGAAAAAATTTGCTTTCAAACTATTAATCATACTATGATTTGAGTGATTAATTGCTTACAACTATTTAATTTTCAATTTTTGCTATTTGCATTTATAAAAATATTTTCTTGCACATTTATTAAAGGTGGCAGGAATATTTGTTCAATTTTATTACATTGCGAATAACCATATTCTAAAATATATGGTGCCTGCTGCCTTCGGGGCAAGTTGTGAACACTTAATCGATTAGCTTGTATGAGATCAAATATTATTAATAACTGAGCTAAAGAAATTAATTGTGAACAACAAAAGTAGCATTACCGCAGAACATCAACGACTGGCAGACAACCTGCCCAAGAAAGTCCCTCTCGAACAGTGGGGGCCTTACCTGAGCGAAAGACAATGGGGAACTGTAAGAGAAGATTATGGCCATTTTGGAGATGCATGGAATTATTTTCCATATGACCAGGCACATTACCGGAGTTATCTTTGGGGTGAAGATGGCCTGGCAGGCATATCAGATTTTTTTCAAAATCTTTGTTTTGCGATTGCCTTATGGAATCGTAAAGATCATGTTTTGAAAGAACGCCTTTTTGGCCTTGGAAATACTGAGGGAAATCATGGGGAAGATGTTAAAGAATTATATTATTATCTCGACAATGTTCCTACCCACTACTACATGGAGTATTTGTATAAATATCCCCAACAGGTATTTCCTTACGAAAAAATAAGGCAGGAGAACAGTAAACATACCAAAACAGACCCCGAATATGAAATCCTTGATACCGGCGTTTTTGAAAACAACGAATATTTTGATATAAATGTCACTTATGCCAAACAGGATAGCCAGGATATTTTTATCAAAATAAATATCCATAACCGCTATGATAAAAGTGCTGGCATAACAGTATTGCCTACACTATGGTTTTACAACAGGGCGAGTAATAAGAATCTCGATCAAAAGCCTCTCATTTCGGATTACAATAAAACAACAGTGAAGGCCACTCACCCAAGGCTGGGTACCTATTTTTTATATTTTCAGCGAACAAGAGCTACATTCTATACGGAGAATGAAACGAATACTGAGAAAGTCTCCGGAATTCCCAATGCCTCGATTTTTGTTAAGGATGCGTTTCATGATGGGATCATCCGGAAAAAGAATGTAAAGTCGCTACGCAAGAGTACCTCGGGAACCAAATTTGCACCTATATATGATTTTACGATAGGAGGAGGAGAATCAAAAACCATCTACCTCCGCCTTTCAAATAAGGAGCTCGCCAATGGCTTTGAACCTGGATTTGAAAAAATATTTTCTACGCGAAAGGCAGAGGCTGATGAGTATTACAATGCCATTCTACCTTCGGAAATATCCCCCGGATTAAAAAACATCCAAAGACAGGCGCTTGCCGGAATGCTCTGGAGTAAACAGTATTATCATTATGACGTGGAAAGATGGCTCACCACAAGTGATGGTATTACTCCGGTGAATGATGGCAAACTCTATGGCAGGAATCATGAATGGAAGCACCTTAAGAACCAGAATATCATCTTAATGCCTGATAAGTGGGAATATCCCTGGTATGCCGCCTGGGACCTTGCTTTTCATTGTATCCCGATGGCCATGATGCATCCTGGATTTGCCAAACACCAGCTGTTGTTGATTATGAGAGAATGGTATATGAAACCTGACGGCCAATTGCCCGCTTATGAATGGCACTTCAGTGATGTAAATCCCCCGGTTCAGGCGTGGGCAGCTTTGCAGGTTTTCAGGATAGAAAAATCCATGACTGGAACAGAAGATATTACTTTTTTAAAGAAAATATTTCATAAGCTCATCATCAATTTTACCTGGTGGATNNATTTCTTGGGCTGGATAATATTGGTGTGTTTAACAGAAGCATTGAAATACCGGGCAACCAGGTATTGGAGCAGGCTGATGGCACAAGCTGGATGGCGATGTATGCCCTGAACATGATGGACATGGCGCTGGAAATTGCCATGGTTGATGAGGCTTTTGAAGATACCGCTACGAAATTCTTTGAGCATTTTGTATTGATTGCTGAAGCCCTCAACGAACATGGCTTATGGAATGATACGGATAAGTTTTTTTATGATATCCTGTCCCCTGCAGGAGCTAATCCGATACAATTGCGTATTCAATCTATCGTGGGCCTCACTTCATTATTTGCTGTATCCATTATTCAAAAAGAAAAGCGAGATAAACTGGGTGACTTTAAAAAGAGGATGGCATGGTTTGAAAATTACCGGCGCAAGAAT
>PKYU01000205.1 GCA_003132765.1 Chitinophagaceae bacterium
GGATTTATTGAAAAGAATATTTAGCCCAGATGGAACTTCGTCCACTTTTTTGCCCTTTTTTAAATCTTTAAAAATTGTTGTTATCCTTGTTTTTAAAGAGTCGGGCAAAGTCGAAGCATTTTCCTGTTNNCTTTAACTGGTTTTTTTTCAGCAGCAATCATTCCAATTAAAGATCCTTCACTGTGGCCAATAAAATAAATGTTTTGAAAGCCCGATGAATCACGTATGTAATCAAATATTTTTTCTGCATCTTGTACATAATCATCAAAGACAACATTTGCCTGGTTAAAATTTCCGGAAAGACTTTTGGCGATCCCTCTTTTATCATATAGGAAAGTAGCTATGTTTTGTGAATCGAGTGCCTGAGCAAGCATCTTATAAGAATTTGCATTATTGCCTAAAGGATTATTTCCATCCCTGTCTGTAGGGCCGGAACCGGCAATAATGATAGCCAGTTTTTCCTGATTATTTTTTGAAAATAATGTTCCGTAAAGCAAAGTGCCGTCGTATGATGTAACAGATATTTCTCGTTCATCAGGAAGTAAACGGGTATTTCCCTCTGCTGAAAAATCTCGCTGTGATCTTGAAAAGTTTAAATCAAATAGCCTTCCGCTTTGTTGCCACAATCCTCCGATAGAATCATTCCCAATAAACTTTCCGTTATAGGCTCCGCCTATCATCTTAATACCAAGGTGAACGCTATCTTTATTTACATTAATACTACTAAATGGCAGGTTCATGGCTTTTTGCTTTGGGCTGTCCCATTTGCCATTGATGTTGCCTGAGCTGTCTTTATTAAAATGAAAGACAATAGGTATCTGTTGGCCGTTAACTTCTATATTACCCTCCCAATTGCCATAAATCTCTTGTGAAAATGAATGGGAATAAATTAGTATTAAAACATTTATGAAAAAAAGTTTATGCATTTTTTTAAAAAAATATAAATTACCGGTTGGTCTTCTATTAATTAAAAAGAATTGATTTTGTTAGCAGATGAAAGAGACAGTTTATTTACTGCCAAATACACTTTTCAAAATATCTGTTACCCGGGCAGCAGGATTTTTCCTGATATCAACTTCTTCCTTGGCCACATAATAAAAAAGACCGTCCAGGGCTTTAGCAGTTACATAATANNTTGATATCAGTATCAACCGGCTTGGAAGAAAAACTGTTGTAGGCTGTAAATACATCTTTCCAGTATTTGGTTGCGTCCACTTTCTTAAGAGAGGCTTCTATCACAGGCCGGAATGCAGTTGTTAGTTCAGGTGTGGTTGTTTTGCGTAAATAACCAGTTGCTGCTGTATCGGTTCCTCTTAAAATTTCCAAAGCGTCGGTCACAGTCATTTTCTTTATCGACTCTAAGAAAATGGGAGCTGCGGCCTTGGAAGCATCCTCAGCAGCTCGGTTCATACTCAATTCTGCATTATCAACCATTTTTCCCATTCCCAGCATGCGCATTTTCTTTTCCACATCCTGTACCTGTTGGGGTAATAATATTTTTACTGCAGCATCCTTATAAAACCCGTCAGCTGCAGATAATTTGTCGCCGCTTTTTTGAGCACCCAAAGACAGTGCCTGTTTTAAACCGGAAATAATATCATCATTTGATAAGCCTGATGTTCCGGAACCTGATTTTTTCCCAAATATGGATGTCGCCTTTTTGAACATGCTATTAATGCCCTGGGAAGAATCTTTTTGAGCAAATAAGGAAATGGATAGGAGTAAAAAAGAGAAAGACGTAATAATTTTTTTCATAGAATAAGTTTAATAGAAGTTTCAAATATAACCAGGAAAGGTGAATTGTTAAATCGATGAATTGTTAAATTGATAACCACGCATTACCTGCCTGGTTTGCGCCTTTTCGATATTATACTAAATATTTGGCTCATGGAAAGTGAAAACTCTTACCTGAGAGGTAAAAGAAAAATATTCATATCTGGAATTTGTAACCAACCCCTTTCACTGTAGTAATACAATTTCCGCCCAGTTTTTGTCTTATTTTTCTTACATGAACATCAATCGTGCGGTCTCCAACTATTACATCTGAACCCCAAACTTTGCTGAGAATTTCATTTCGTAAAAAAACTTTGGAAGGTTTTGAGGTAAGTAATGCCAGCAGCTCGAATTCCTTTCGGGCAAGAATAATTTGCTCATTTTTCGCTGTCACAATAAATTTCTCGCGGTCTATGGTAAGATCCCCAATCTGTAGAATGGTATCTGTATCTTTCACGATCCTCCTGAACAAAGCATTCACACGACTTACCAATACTTTTGGGCTGATTGGTTTGGTAATATAATCATCACCACCGGTTTCCAATCCGGCTATTTCTGTAGTATCATCATTCAAGGCTGTCAGAAACATTATGATAGTATCCTCAAAGGCTGGTATTGCACGAAGTGTCTTACAAACTTCAAGTCCGGTTTTGCCGGGCATCATCACATCAAGAATAATGAGGTCCGGATTATGCATTTTTGCAAATACAACAGCTTCATTCCCATTCCTTGCAGTAAATACTTCGTAACCTTCTTCCTTAAGGTTGAAGCCTACGATTTCGAGAATATCAGGTTCATCGTCCGCAATCAAGATTTTCCCGGGCTTGGTTTCATTTGTCATGATTTGCAAACCTATATCAAAAAAATATTAGAGTGGGCTTGTTTACAATTTTTTAATACTGCAAAAATAACGTTGTCTGATTAAACTTTATGATCATTGGAAGACCTGATCAAGAAATTGGACCAATTAAATTGTGATCGCTAAGAAAAGGTTAATCCTGGCTTTCNNCTGGCTTTCACAGGGCTATTTTTAACGTATATATCCTTTTCATTGCATCAAGTCAAAAAAATTGCAACCTTTGGGTGTATTTTTGCCTCTTGCAGCATAGTAGCATAGAACATAACATGAAGCGAATTTTGTACTTTTTTTTAATTGTATTTTTCATCCCCCTTTTTTCGCTGGCCAACGGAGATACTACCACGATCCCTTTGAACAGGCAGGTATTTCATGATAAGATTAAGGCAGAACAAAGACGAGCCGACAAGGCGGATGGTAAGCAGGATGGAGTGATAAAAGTTTCAACCAACCCGGAAATAAACGCCGAAGTCACCGATGCGATATTCAGAAAAATAAATGTGCTAAGAAACGATATTGAAATTGACACCCAGCTTGCCACAAACAATGATAAGATCAGGTATTTACGCTATGTAGAATACCTTGTAAGAGATTTTACAAACAGCTGGCGGTCTCATAAGTTTGCCCCGGCATTAGCTCCTTTGTTAGTTGATAATTTTACCGAAATTATGTTTGCTAATCTTAAAGGAGAAAGTATGGTTCCTTTTATTCAAGAAGTGCCATATGATGTTGGACTTATTAACTTAGAAATATTCTCCGAAAACCCTGGTTTTACAGAATGCCAGAAAATTCTATTCCTGAAATTCTGCAAATTACACCCTGATAAAATTCTTGCAAATATCTATCCTTACGTAGATGAGCCTTTTGCTGATTCACTGGTAATTGAAGCTTTTAATAATAATCCGAGCCAGCTTTATTCATATGCCCAATCAGTAAATAGTCCACAGGGAAAACTGATAAGGAGAAATACTGATAAGCGGATCACAACAGTAGTTCAATTAAGCGGATTGCAGGAACGGGCCCTCTTCTACTTCCCTTTTCTGGATGATCTTATTAAGGGAAGGCAAACCATGGAAAATATCGCAAAGTTTGTGAGTACATCTGATGCAAATTATGATAGCGTTGGCTATTATAAATTGCTTGTAAATACCGAAATGACATATTATCCGCGATTAGTTTCCGGAGATACCCCCATAGCTGTGCTCGGCTCAGATGGTTTACTGGATATGCTTCAAAGAAAAGCTATCCAGCATTTTATCAATCCAATAAACGAATTGCATGAAAACCCTAATCCAGCCATTAGATTCAAGGCAATAGAACCATTGAATGCCCAGGATTTGTATTATATGATGGTTTTGGGTGAAAATGAAATTTATACATCCAGTTACAAATATTCCTTTGACCGAATGATGAAACTATTAGGACCCGAGCCTCATGGAGACTCATTACTCTTGCTTGTTAATTTTGATCATTTTAAAAAATTTATCAAAATGGCTGCCGGCTATAATAAGCTGGACACTTTCTTAAGATCAATGCCTGATAAATCAGAAATTCTAATGCAGGCTTTCGTGTCAAACCTGGAAAAATCGGGAACACTCGAAGACGCTGTTGATGTTGCAGATTCCTACGGAAGTATAACTGACACAACACTTCAGAAATCAATGTTGACAAACGTTGAAGCTAATAAACAAAGATGCATCAAGAATGGCAATGATCGTGGTAAAAAGATTTATAATCTGCTTAAAACGATATTCCTTTCTGCCGATGAAAAAAACGGAATTGATCTTTCCAAAGAAATCGGCATTCCCCCCGTATATACCGTAAATTACGATTACCTCGCTGATGATTCTGGGCGGATAATTGAACAGGTTTTTTTCTATGGCGATAAAGACGGCAAAATGTCTTACAATGGCTTCCTGACTTCTTTTCCCCGCAGTGAATGGCAAATAATTCAAAAGAAGGAGTGGATTGAAATAAAATCAATTAAAGGAAAACCAATCTGGATTTTTGCAAACCTTCCGTTGGATAATGAAACCGATAAAGATGCTGATGCACAAAAGGACCTGATAGAATATCTCAATGACCAGGGTTTGAGTCCCACGATTGTTATTCATCGGGGGCATAGCTACCACCTGCCTTATACGATTAAGCAGCTTCCTGATAATGCAAAAATAATTATGCTGGGTTCATGCGGAGGTTATCAGAATCTAAAAAAGATATTGCAGGAGGCTCCCGAAGCCAATATTATATCCACCAAACAAACGGGGGCAATGGATGTAAACAAGCCTATTATTGATGTATTGGATAATACGCTACGCAATGGGAATAATATCGATTGGCGACAAATGTGGTCAGGCCTTGAATTATATTTTAACAAAGCTCCCAGGGAATTGAGAGAAACTTTTGAGGATTATATTCCCCCTCAAAAAAATCTTGGCGCTTTATTTATAAAAGCATACAGTCGTGGAGGTGAGGATTTTGAATAACCAACCAAGATAAAAAATTATTCCCTTAATAACTTCTGATTTCCCCCTCCTTAAGAATCATTTATTCATTTCATTTTCTAATAACTTCCTTTTGAAATATTTGAGGTCTTTTTTTCATCTAATTTTGCCAAATGCCCGACAAGAAAAAGCCAAAAAAGCTGCTTGATTTTAATATCCTTGGAAGAGTTTTTGCTTTTACCGGGCCCTACAAAAAAAAATTATATATATCGATAATTCTTTCTGTTCTTCTTGCTATTGTTTCACCGCTTCGTCCTTATCTTATCCAGTACACTGTGAATGTTTTTATAAAAGACAGGGACATT
>PKYU01000474.1 GCA_003132765.1 Chitinophagaceae bacterium
TTCTGAAAATCAAAATCAGAGCCGAACCAACCCTCCATCCGGCTTTAGATATCCGGGTTTAATTCGAAAATTCCAGCCTTTTTATAAATGAGTATTAACTATCCATTTTCCTGACTTTTATCAATAACTAATAATAGATTTTCTTCTATTTCTTAGGTGCTTTCTTCTTGCCTGCCACAGTTTTCCGCTTTCCCTTTCTTGTACGGCTGTTAGTGCGGGTACGCTGACCTCTCAAAGGTAATCCTTTACGATGCCTCAGACCACGATAGCATGCAATATCTAGTAAACGTTTGATGTTTGTCTGAACTTCACTGCGTAATGCACCTTCGGTTTTAAATTCACCACTAATTACGTTTCTAATGGCGGTCTGTTCTTCATCGTTCCATTCATTCACTTTCTTATCATAATTAACACTTGCCTTATCCAGGATATAACGGGCAGTGGACCGGCCAATACCATATATATATGTAAGACCTATCTCTCCCCTTTTGTTTTTTGGCAAATCAATACCGGCAATACGAGCCATAAGATTTATTAATTTTTATTTTGAGTTAACCTTGCCGTTGTTTAAAGCGCGGATTTTTTTTGTTAATTACATACAACTTGCCTTTTCTTCTCACAATTTTACAGTCCACACTTCTCTTTTTTATAGCTGCCCTGACTTTCATAACTTCTTTTTTTTCTTTGATCCATTTANNTACCTTATCTCCGGGCAAAATTCTAATGTAATGCATCCGCATTTTACCGGAAATGGTTGCCAAAATTTCATGCCCGTTTTCAAGCTTCACCCTAAACATCGCATTGGATAAGGCTTCAAGGATAGTACCGTCTTGTTTGATGAGTGCTTGCTTGGCCATACTTATTTTGGGAGCGCAAAGATAGGTCTAAATATTTTAATTTAGCAAAAAAAGGGTTAATATTAAAGTAATCTCAATCAAAAGTCCACTATAAAAAGATAAAATATCTCAGAGTATCCGGACTCTTATGATTTGTTATTTCATGCAAAAAAATCGAATCAGCAAGCACAACCGCTCAAGGCACTGCCTACCTGACAACTTCCAGCGGAAGTACCTGGAATTATCAACAAATAGACTCTTCCGGTCCTATTCCGGTTAATTTCTGGATTTACCTTAACCTCTACGATAAAAGACTCTTCTATCAACAATAGGGATTATCATGTTTTTACTAATTCCGCAGGGGGAAATGAATATCAGAATGAGACCGGCAATAATTATTAACAATTTAATTCTTTAGATGTGGGAATCGGAGCAGGGGTTTTTGAAAGACTATACCTCATAGACAGCGCACATGCAGGCACCAGTTGGAGCCAGACACAAACCTTAAACATAAATGGACTGCCTTTTCCTATTCCCGTTGTCATTACATATAATGTAACTGGAAGGGATATTTCCATAGCTGTAAATAATACTGTTTATTCAAATGTAATCCAGGTTTCGGCAACGCTCTCTTCTTCACTGATTCCATCAGATTCCCTAGCTACCACCATATATAGTTACTATGCACCAAAATATGGCTTGATCCTAAGCAGAACAAAAATAAACCTTCATTATTCAGGTATAATAGAAAATATCAACTTGTTTATTTCCTTGGTTTCATCAAACCTCTTGTAGTCATATTTCATCATCCGTAAGGTGAACTTTGGTCATTTCCAAATAATGATTTTGAAGCTGATGAACAAATATGGGTTGTGTCATTATTCTTTTTTCGTCCCTGTACCAAATTTCAAAGTGTGAAAAATCATCCTGACTTGGCGTTTGAATTCTAAAGGCCCCTTTCATGTACTTTACAGTGCCATCGTCATTTACGTGCTTGCTAAATTTTAATTTCATTAATTGCTTTTCATCCAGGGGCAATGGGAATAAGTTTTCATCTCTAAACCAAAAATCCTGTACGCCTGTAAATACACAAATCTCCTTCTCATCATGGTTAAAATCGGTTACTTCCCCTTCCCATGCCTGACCGTCATTCTCAGCAAGCACATAATCTCCTTCTTTTAATTCCTGGAATTTTATCATACTGTATTGATTTATTGCTCAATTTAGGAAAAAATAAAATCATTTTACTCTTGCCTTATGGTTTCCTGGTAAAGTTGAAAAAATAATACGGTAGCATCCAAAAATGCATTCTCGCAGGCACGTGGTTGGAAAACCCATCATACCTGTCTATTCTGCCCAACTCATCATGTAATTTTCATCTTCAATCTCAAGCGCTTGTTTGGTTAAATGTAAAGGGNNATTACTGCCAGTTCCTTGGTTCCTTTCATTCCTATGCTTTTATCCACTGCGCCCGGATGCGGACCGTGTGGAATGCCGCCGGGATGCAAAGTAATCATACCCTTTGTAACATGTTTCCGGCTCATAAATTCCCCTTCAACTTAATACAACACTTCATCGCTATCGATATTACTGTGATTGTAAGGAGCAGGTATAGATTGCGGGTGATAATCGTACATCCTCGGAACAAAGGAACAAATAACAAAATTATGTCCTTCAAAAGTAAGATGCACCGGAGGCGGCTGATGAACTCGGCCGGTAATAGGTTCAAAATCGTGTATGGAGAAAGCATAGGGATAGTTAAAGCCATCCCANNAAAAGGATAACAGCATCCGTCCCATCCAATTACATCAAAGGGATGGTGCAGATAATGGATGCCATATATCATGCCTTTCTTCTTAGTCACGATAAGGAAATCCCCTTTCTCATCAATCGTTTTCAAATTTTCCGGCGGCCGGATATCTCTTTCACAATAAGGCGAATTTTCCATTAACTGTCCATAATTGCTTAGATATTTTTTTGGATAACGTATAGGGCTAAATGATTCTATGATGAAGAGCCTGTTGTCTTTGGTTTCAAATTCCAATTGGTAAATAGTTCCTCTTGGAATTACCAGGTAATCACCGTACCCGAATACGATTTCACCA
>PKYU01000381.1 GCA_003132765.1 Chitinophagaceae bacterium
TATGGTTGGAGAAATTGCTATTTTATTGGAGGTGGTCTGGGAATTTTATTGCTATTAATGCGTGTAAGCGTGTTCGAATCCGGAATGTATAAAGCAATGGAAAAAGGCGTTTCGAAAGGAAACTTTTTTATGTTATTTAATAATAAAGAACGGTTTAAAAAATATGCTTTCAGTATCCTGTTGGGGCTTCCGACATGGTATGTNNTTCCAATAAGTTTGCCAAGAGCTTCGGTATGTCAGAAGAAGTTAGCCCGGGGAAAGCAACTATGTATGCATATATCGCTATTTCAATAGGAGATATCCTGGCAGGTGTAATCAGCCAACTATTGAAAAGCAGGAAAAAGGCGCTTTATATTTTCTATGCGCTTACAATTATCATGATTACATTATATTTTATGCAATCTCCGTCAACTTCAGCAAATCATCTTTATTGGGTCACTGCCGGTCTGGGTTTTGCAACAGGGTTTTGGGCAATTTTTGTTACTATGGGTGCAGAACAATTTGNNTTACCGCAGCAACCACCATTCCGAATATGGTTCGCGGCTCCTTGCCTCTTATGCTTTTGCTTTTTAACGGGTTGCAACATTATTACACGTATACCTTCAGTGGATTACTTACCGGGGTCGTTGTAATGATCATCAGCATTTATGCTGTTGTCTCTACTAAAGAAACTTTTCATAAAGATCTTGATTACGTAGAGATGTGATATAGAGTTGTTCGGAAAGTTTTTGGAGGTTTTGTCTCGTAAATAAAATACATCCCACGGTGGTTATTGTCGTACACAATTTGCACTGAAAATTATTATAGAAATGAAATTTCTGATTATTCGTTTTTCTTCCATAGGAGATATAGTTTTAACTACACCGGTTATTCGCTGCTTAAGAAAAAAATATCCTGAAGCAGAAATTCATTTTCTTACTAAAAAAGCTTTTTCCGGAATTGTTGAATCAAATCCTTATTTAAACAAAGTGATTACACTAAATGAAGATATCATGGATACTATCGAAATACTTGAAGCAGAAAAATTCGATGCCATTATTGATTTGCATAATAATCTCCGGACATTAAGAATAAAACAGGTTCTAAAAGGCATTCCTTTTTTTTCTTTCAATAAGTTAAATGCCAGAAAATGGATATATACAAACTTTAAAATAAATTTAATGCCTGGCAAACACATAGTTGACAGGTATATGGAAACGGTAAAGGCTTTCAATGTAGAAAATGATGGGAAAGGACTTGATTATTTCATCCCTGAAAAGGATGAAGTCAATAGTTCAGAAATTCCCTTTTCGCATACACATGGATTTATTGCTATTGCCATCGGGGCTGCCCACTTTACAAAAAAATTTCCTGTCGAAAAGTTGATAAAATTATGTGCTGATATAAAATATCCAATTGTTTTATTAGGCGGTAAGGAGGATTTCGAAAATGGATTAGAAATCTCTGCTGGAGATCCGGTCAAAATCTTTAATGCCTGTGGGAAATTTTCTCTGAATGAATCTGCGGATATCATCAGGAAATCGAAACTGGTAATCAGCCACGACACGGGACTAATGCACATAGCGGCTGCTTTCCATAGAACGATTTTTTCTATCTGGGGAAATACAGTTCCATCATTTGGTATGTATCCTTATGAAACGGACTATAAAGTTTTCCAGGTGAATAAACTATGGTGCCGACCATGCAGCAAAATTGGCTTTGCGAAATGCCCATTAGGTCATTTCAAGTGTATGATGAAAATTTCAGAGGTGGAAATCGCAGAAAGGACAGAAATTCAATTAGGAATAAAGTGATCATATTGATTCTTTATTGATGACGATAGAATAAGCCTTTCTAAATTACTTCAGTTTATGGGAATTTTTACGAGCCAGGTACATCCCTTTCCCGGTGAAGAAGAAAGTTCTGCAAATCCACCGAAATTTTCAGCACGGTTATTTATGTTTGTTATACCCAATCCGTGTTTAATTTTTGCAAGGTCAAACCCTTTGCCATTATCTGAAACTTCAAGTAAAATATTTTTATCTTTTTCGAATAAATGAATACCTATTTTGGATGCTCTAGAATGTTTAANNTTTAAGAATATTATTGACTTCTTCCTGAACGATGCGATAAAGAGCAAGTTGAACCGCTTTCGGGACAATCTTTTCGTCTGAAAGTTCGATTTTCAATCGAACCCGGTATTCTTTGGAAATTTGTAATTTTTCTGCTAAGGCCTTCAGTGCAGATGAAAGTCCATTCATAATAAGTTCTGAGGGCGTAAGATTGTGGCTGATGTTGCGTAATTCCTGGATTGCTTTTTCCACGTAATCAAGGCTATGAGTTATAAGGTTAGTGTCGATAATTTTCTGCTTCATTGCAGTTTTGAGATATAATACTGTGGCGGCTAATAATTGGTTTACATTGTCATGCAATTCGGCAGATAGTTCATTTCTTTNNGATCTTTATTTTTTCTTATTTCGGCAGTCAGTATCCTGTTCTGTACATTTCGATCTTCTGTAACATTCTGCATTGAGCCAATAATTCGGACAGGCTTGCCTTTTTCATCCCTGATAATGTATGCCCGGTCAGAAACAATTTTATAGGACCCGTCAGCGCATAAATAATTATATTCCATTTGCCATCTTGAGGCTTTGGTTTTAAAGGACTCTTCTATGATTTTCAAAACCTGTGGTAAATCGTTTTTATGGATTCTATTAAAATTAAGTTCTTCGTAAGTATCAGTCATTCTGTAGCCAAAGAGATTTTCAAATCCCCCCATCCTCCTGATTTTATTTTCCCCTGGAATCCAATCCCATATTACATCCTTTGTTGCTTTTATAGCATATTCGAAAAGTTCATTACCTTTTTTAAGGGTTTGCAACGCAAAAAATTCATTGGTTATTTCCATCGATTCCCCGGCTTCAATACGATGGCCTTCGATTATTTCAATCGGGAATTTATAAGTTTTATAATAATGTAATTTCCTAGATTTATCCATCCATTCATGGAAGAACTCCAGACATTTATTATTTAATAGAACATCTTTATTTGGCAATAATATTTTTTCCCTATCGCTGATTTTTGTAATAGTTCCAATTTTCCTATTTAAATGAGCATGGGTATAATTATAGGATTTCTTAAATCGTGAATTCATATATAGTAAAACCCCTTTATTATTAGTTATCCATGCTAGTGATGAACTATTTTCAATAAAGGCTTTAGAAAGCTGTTGTTGCCTATCTAAATGAAGCTTTGATTTTTTTTGTTCTATTTCCTTTCTGTATTTCATTTGAAGCCTTTTTAATAACATGGTATGGTGGAAAGGGGATATTTAGAATCAAAATATTTCTGAATTCCTGAGAAGCCAGATATTATTTCCATATGAGATAAGCTTTCAATGGAGGANNTGGAGGAATTCATAATAACCCATCAAGAAATTTAATTCAAAATTCGGTTTGCAATATTAAGCTTATTCTGGATTTTGAATTCGCACAGAAGAACAATATAATTTTTTCATTCTTTGATATAAATATTTTCTATGGAAATTACGGAAAGTTAATAGCACCAATTCGAAGTAAATGACAGGCCTTTGTTTTAACTTTTTTTTATCGGTGATACAATGCATTTTTGTTTCTTATCAGGCCTGCAATGCTCCGTACAAAATTTTTTCTTTTATGCGCAATATTTTCCTTTATTGTGAATTATTGTTTTGCACAAAAAATTATCGTTAGTTCAACTATAGAAAATAAGAAAGCACCTTCTCACAGTGATACGATCTATTATGATTTTAACAGGCAGCTAAAGTGGGAAGACTTTAAAGGGAAGCCGGTTATAAATTACTTCGCCGGAGCTGTTACAGCGTCAGGGTTTNNCTACGATGGTAAAACCATTTTTCTTAAAATTAGTGTTTACACTTTTTTTACCAAACATGATTCATGGAGGAAACCTGATATAAATTCGCTATATCATTTATTGCATGAACAGCATCATTTTGATATTACAAGAATTGGTGCCCAGAATTTTCTGAATATGGTTCAAAATGCGCATTTTACAAAAGATATTTATATTGAACTTTTATCCTCCTTATTTGATGAAGCACACGAAGAGACATCTGCTATGCAGAAGCAATATGACAACGAAACAAATCATAGTATAAATGAGATGAAACAAATAGAATGGAACGATAAAATTGCATCTCAAATGCAAAGCCTGAAACAGAACCAGGGGTACACAAAATAATCACTCAGCGCAATACTTTTTTTCATACAATTTCATCATTCTTAAGACTTACCATTAATATAGGTATACTCAGTTCGTGTCTTACTGTATTTACAGTTTCTCCATAAATTAAGTCTTTTACTCCCGTATGACCGTGTGCTCCAACCACCAGCATATCGGCTCCGCTTTCTTTCACTAACCTTACGATTTCTTTCGACCGGTTTCTGAAACCGAGAAGGCTTGCAGCATTAAAGCCATTTCCTTTCAATTGAGCAACATAGGCATCTAATTGGGCGTGATCCTTGCGGGTTTCATAATCATCGCTTTCGCTTCCCCAAAGTTTTGCTGATGCACTTTCCACAATATGCAATAGAAAATATTTTGTGGATTTATTTCCCTGCCCTAGTGCATAGCTTATCACTTTTTTATCATTTTCGGAAAAATCAAGCGCTATGGCTATTTTGTTATATAAGGGGATTTCAAATTGTATTTTTTCCATCTCTGGATGTAAGTTAATAGATGACGCCATTTTCCTTCGGGTAATTGCAGGTTCAGCAATAATGTAAAGAAGTAAAATACTGAAAAATAATCCTGCAGCAATGATGATGACCTTAGGCAGCAAAGAAGGGCTCTCAAAGACAGGTATTGACTGACCTATTAACATTTGAAAGTTCAACCATAACAGAACAGCGGCAATCAGCCACGCTAAAATCCTGGTAACCGGATTAATGGCAAATTTGCCCATTTTTGTTTTGTCACTTACAAAATGTATCAATGGAATAATAGCAAAACCAAGTTGAAGACTGAGAATCACCTGGCTCAGAATCAACAGCGCGTCTACTTGCTTATCTCCATAAATAATTATTATGATTAATGTTGGTATGATAGCAAGCAATCTTGTAATTAGCCTTCTTAACCAGGGATTAATACGCAAGCTCAAATAGCCCTCCATTACAATTTGCCCGGCCAGTGTACCTGTTATGGTTGAGCTTTGCCCGGCCGCGATAAGGGCTACTGCAAATAAAATGGGGGCGNNAATAAGTATGGCAGCATTTACCAGGAAAGCCAGATTCAAAGCAATTGTACTGTCGATGCGGTTGAATTTTATGGCTTGCTTTATACCCTGTTCTGTTCGTTCGAATTTCCTGCTTTGCACTAGGGCAGAATGTAGATATAAATTGTGCGGCATTACTGTTGCGCCGATAATTCCTATAGCAATATACAATGCTTCGCTATTTTGAATGTGAGGAATGAAGCCCGTAACGATTTCATGAACATCGGGTTTTGCCATAATTATCTGTATCAGAAATGCGATCGCTATTATTCCAACAAGGGTAATAATGAACGCTTCCATTTTTCGCATTCCAAGCCTTTGGAGGTAGAGCAACAAAAATGTGTCAAGCACGGTAAAACATACTCCCCAAATCAACGGTAAACCTGTTAGCAGTTGGATACCAATTGCCATTCCCAAAACTTCCGCTAAATCGCATGCAGCAATCGCAATTTCTGCAAGTATGTATAGGGTCAAATTTACTATTTTAGGATAAGCTTCCCTATTAGCCTGTGCCAGGTCTCTTCCTCTTACAATACCTAATCGGGCAGATAAACCTTGCAGTAGCAGGGCCATCAGGTTACTCATAAGAAGCACCCAGATCAATGAGTAGCCAAATTTGCTTCCACCCTGGAGGTCTGTCGCCCAGTTTCCTGGATCCATATATCCAACACTTATCAGGTATGCAGGGCCTAGAAAGGAAAAAATTCTTTTCCATCCTATTTTCTCCTTGGTTTCGACGCTCCCATGCACCTCGCTCAGGGATTTTTCTCCCAAATGCTTTTCAACTATCATAAACAAATATATTCTGCGCGGCCAAAGAGCTTATAATGCAATCGGGCTGCCTTGCAATTTTAACTTTAATGGACCCATCAAATAAAAATGATTGAAGCACTTTTATCGGGGTTCCTATTTTTATACCGTGATGATTCAGGATTTCCATCATTTGAGGTGTCTGATTGCTAACTGAACTTACGATAGCGTTCCGTTTTAAATCAAGCTCTTTTAGTGAAATCTGATGCATAACAGGCATTACACCCTTTTCATCAGGTATTGGATCTCCGTGAGGATCTATTGATGGGTATCCAAGGTACTTATCCATTTTTTCTATTAGTTCGGCACTACTTACGTGCTCCAGTTCTTCGGCAACNNTTCGATACCAAGAAATATTCCCACAACCTGTGCCTTCTGATAATTTTTAAAGCCTGTCTGATTCCTTCTTCATTTAGCCTGAACCCATGATACCTTTTATATTCCAACAATTTTTTTGATTTCAGTTTTTTCATCATATCAGTTACGGATGCAGCACTGGTGTTGAGGAAGGCTGCCAGTGAATTGGTATTTACCTTTTCAGTTTTTTTCTGAAGGATATAAATACTCTTAATGTAATTTTCTTCACTCTGAGATAATTTCATGTTATTTAAAAAATATTTTAGACAAATCTAAAAAATTAAATTAATAATTTACAATAAAAAATGTTTCATCAAAGCCAACTTATCAGTTTTGGCGCTAAATGGGAAGCGATATTAGAGTATTCCCGCGCCGTAAGACATGGTAATTTGGTAGCGGTTTCCGGAACAACAGACACAGATGGAAATAGTATTCATGGATTAGGAGATGCTTTTGTACAGGCAGTTTATATTTTAAAAAAAATTGAGAAAGTCTTATAAGAGGAGGGATCAGGGATGGCAAACGTAATCCGTACAAGGATGTATGTTACCGTCATAAATTTGTGGCTTGAGGTTGGCAGGGTTCATGCCTTGTTTTTCAAGGGCATAAAGCCGGCCACTACCTTAATTGAAGTTAGCTGGCTCATTGAGCAGAAGCTATTAGTTAAAATGGAAGTGACAGCTGTATGTGAAAGTTGATATTTTGAATAATAGACTTTGAGTATTTTTTAAAAGTTCCTCTTGCGAACCAAAATATAAAAAGATTTCCTTCGTTTTATTTGCATGTGTATTATGGACACTTCAAATTGCCTAAAATAGTCTTTTTGTTAATATTTCAATTTATATTGCGCCCTCATTAAACCCGATTTGATCTGATTATGAGTTTTAAGAATTATAGTCTTCCATATGAATCCGATGAAAAATACTCAAAAAAGGTTGCTTACTTTTCAATGGAGTTTGCTATTCATCAACCTCTAAAAATATACAGTGGAGGTCTCGGGTTCTTATCCGGATCCCATTTAAGAAGTGCATACGAGTTAAGACAGAATTTAATAGGTATTGGTATACTGTGGAAGGAAGGTTATTATGACCAGGCAAGAAATGCTGACCAGACTTTAAAGGTTGTTTGGATTGAAAAAATTTATAATTACCTGGAAGATACCGGAATAATGTTCCAGGTAAAAATTCACGAACATCCGGTTTGGGTAAAAGTTTGGTATTTGAATCCAAAAACGTTTAATTGTGCTCCCCTGTTTTTACTCAGCACGAATGTACCTGAAAACGATTATGTGTCTCAAACCATCACTAACAGGTTATATGATGGAAATGCCGCCACAAAAATTGCCCAGTTCATTTTATTAGGGGTGGGTGGTGCAAAGTTGCTTGATGAAATTAACTTTAATCCTGATCTGTTTCACTTGAATGAAGCTCATGCAGTAAGTTCCGCTTTTTACTTGTACCAAAAATTCGGGAATAAAGAAGATGTCAGAAAGCGCATGGTTTTTACAACTCATACTCCGGAAGAAGCCGGCAATGAAAAACATGATATTTATTTGTGCGAGAAAATGAGTTATTTCTGTGGCATTCCTCTTGAGACCGTAAGGGAATTAACCGGAATAACTGATGATCTTTTTAATCATTCTTTGGCTGCCTTGCGCTTTGCTCATATTGCTAATGGAGTATNNACAATGCTCAAAACTGGAAGTATTGGTCAGACAAGCAACTTTATCAAGCTAAAGATGAAAATAATGATGTTTGGTTTGATGACCGGAAGAAATATCTCAAGAGACGTGCGTTTGACATTGTAGCAGACCAGGCAGGAAAAGTTATGGATCCTTCTGTGCTAACTATTGTTTGGGCGAGGAGGTTT
>PKYU01000141.1 GCA_003132765.1 Chitinophagaceae bacterium
GTCTTTAAGTTTAAGTTTGCCTTTTAAATACAAGCTGGTTTCCTTAACTCCATTTTCTATACTTTTTAATACCTGCTTCTTCGTTGGTTCTTTATAAATATTAGCTTTTACCTTTATTTTTTTTAAAAAATATAGAATTGCTTCTGACTCAGATTTGCTCTTTGGTTCCACTATTATTGTTTCCATAATAATAAAATTACAAATTTAATTCAATTTCTTTGAGGACGCTTCCCACAGTATAATGCCGGCAGCCACTGAAATGTTCAGTGAATGTTTCATGCCAAATTGGGGTATTTCAATACTTCCATCGCATAGCAAAATCGTATCCTGTTCTACGCCGGAAACCTCATTCCCGAAAATGAAGGCAACTTTTTCAATATTCAATTCGGTAAAATATTGGAGTGAAATGCTACCAGCTACCTGTTCCACTGCATAAATTTCATAATTTTTTTGCTTAAGTTCTTCAATAGCGAGTTTTGTATTGTTAAAATATTTCCAGCTTACTGAATCCTCTGCGCCTAAAGCAGTTTTTGAAATTTCCTTATGAGGAGGCTTTGCAGTGTATCCTGAAATATAAATTCCTTCAAGTAAAAAGGCATCCGCTGTGCGAAATACACTACCTACATTATAAGCGCTCCTTATATTCTCCAATACAGCAATCACCTGTATTTTTTCGGCTTTCCTGAAATCATCCACTGATTTCCGGTTAAGTTCCTCCATACTGAGTTTTCTCATTAAAAGACTATTAATTTGCAAAAATACTTTAAAAGCCTCATCGCAATCCTTCTTCAAAAGAGAAGGACAATATGTACCAATAGAAATACGAAAAAGGATTAAATTATTAAAAAATTAGTTTTAAATTATAATTTCCAAATAATGGCTTCATATCTTTTCGCTCTCCTTCGGAAAGGATTTGTGATGAGGCCCTGTTAATATGGCAAAATCAGATACTCCCTTAATGAAACAACACAATGCGATCAAGGCTAAATACCCTGATGCAGTCTTATTATTCAGGGTGGGTGATTTCTATGAAACTTTCGGCCAGGATGCAATAACTGCTTCAAGGGTGCTTGGCATTACCCTAACAAAGAGAAACAATGCTTCACCTACGGCTTCAGAACTTGCCGGGTTTCCGCATCATGCATTGGATACTTATTTGCATAAACTGGTGAAGGCAGGTTACAGGGTCGCCATTTGTGATCAGTTGGAAGATCCGAAACTGGCAAAAGGCATTGTAAAAAGAGGGGTTACGGAATTAATCACTCCCGGTGTGGCTACAAATGATAAATTACTTGAGCATAATAACAATAATTTTTTATGCGGTATATTTTTAACGGCCGACAAAACGGGGATTTCATTTCTTGATATTTCAACGGGAGAATTTTTTGTAGCTGAGGGTGACAGGGAATATGCAGACAAATTATTGCAGAGTCTCAATCCGGCTGAAGTGATTTTTCAAAGAAATCAACAAAAAGAATTCAAAAACATATTTGGTAGTAAATTTTATACCTACTCTTTGGATGAATGGATTTTTACAGAGCAATATGCCAAAGAAAGTCTGCTGAAACATTTTGGTACCCAGAGCCTGAAAGGCCTTGGAGTGGAAGATTTGACTGCCGGAATTATTGCAGCAGGCGCTATTCTTCATTATTTAAAAGATACAGAACATCCCAATCTTCAGCACATAACCTCCCTGCAAATAATTGATAAGGCAGACCATCTCTGGATGGACCGGTTCNNATTACTTGGTGGAGTTGAAAGTAATAATTCATTATTGAAGGTTTTAGATAATACGGTTTCACCGATGGGCGCAAGGTTACTAAAACGATGGCTGGTAATGCCGCTAACGGAAATTACCAGGATTGAAGAACGACTTCATCTCGTTGAATACTTTATTAAGACACCAGAAGAAAGAAATACTATCAGCCATAACATAAAGCAGGCAGGGGATATAGAAAGACTGGTGAGTAAAATACCCCTAAAAAAAATAAATCCGAGAGAGGTATTACAAATAAGTAAGGGATTAAAACTTGTAAACAAGGTTAAGGAAATTTGTGATGTCTCAACCAATGAATACCTGAAAAGGTTAGGTGATTCATTAAATCCATGTCGATATATCAGTGATAAAATTGCCAAGGTAATTATGGAAAACCCTCCGGTAGCTGCATCCAAAGGAAATATAATTGCAACAGGAGTGGATGCTGTGCTGGATGAACTTAAGGACATTGTTACTAACGGAAAAGATCACTTGTTGAAATTGCAGCATCAGGAAACTGTGAATACCGGGATATCCTCATTAAAGATTGGTTTTAATAATGTATTTGGCTATTACCTGGAGGTAACCAATACGCACAAAGAAAAAGTGCCGGAAAACTGGATAAGGAAACAAACTCTTACCAATGCAGAAAGATATATTACGCCTGAACTGAAAGAGTATGAAGAGAAAATAATGGGAGCTGAAGATAAGATCCTTCAGATGGAATTGCAGATTTTTGAAAATTTATTGAATGAGTTACAGGATTATATTTCCCCGATGCAACTAAACGGCCATGTATTGGCGGTACTTGATTGCCTTGTATGTTTTGCCAATAATGCCATTCAATTCAAATATAAACTGCCTGTTCTTCATGATGGATACGAGCTTGATCTGAAAAGCAGCCGCCACCCGGTGATAGAAAGAAACTTACCGCAGGGTGAGAATTATATACCCAATGATATTTTTTTGGATCCACAAACCCAGCAGATCATTATTTTAACCGGACCCAACATGAGCGGGAAAAGCGCCATTCTCCGCCAAACTGCATTAATTACCTTAATGGCGCATATGGGTAGTTTTGTTCCTGCTGACGATGCAAAGATTCCGCTGACAGATAAAATCTTTACACGGGTAGGAGCCAATGACAACCTGAGCAGTGGCGAAAGTACTTTTATGGTGGAGATGAATGAAACGGCGAGTATTATTAACAATATTACCGCAAAAAGCTTGATTTTGCTTGATGAAATCGGAAGGGGAACCTCCACCTATGATGGCATATCTATTGCATGGAGCATTGTGGAATATTTACAAAAATCGGGATACGCTCCCAAAACTTTATTTGCTACCCACTATCATGAACTGAATGAACTTGAAAATAAATTTGACCGGGTAAAAAACTTTCATATCACACATAAAGAAACCGGTAATAAAATTATTTTTTTGCGTAAACTGGCCCCGGGAGGAAGCACACATAGTTTTGGAATTCACGTTGCAAAGATGGCCGGCATGCCACCATCGCTCATTGAGCGGGCCAATGAAATATTAAAACAACTGGAGTTGAAATATGTCGACGATGCTTTATCAGCTAATCCTTCATTGAAGAAACCTAACAAGAGCATTGCAGAAAACCTGAAGCAAATCTCGGCGCCACAACTTCAATTAAGTATTTTTGATGCGCACTCACAGGCTTTTGAGGAGATCAGGAAAATTCTGGAAGCAGTTGATATCAATCGCCTGACTCCCGTTGAAGCTTTATTAAAATTGCAGGAGATAAAGAGTATGGTGAAATAAAAAATAATTAATTAATGATTAATATTCCTTGAAGNNTTGAAGGGTTTTGCCAGCTATTAAAAAACATAACTAATTCCACAGTCTTTTTTCGTGGCCTATAGCGATAAATTAGAATAATTCTCTTGCCGATTAATGTTTTTCTTAGATTTCGATTTTTACCCGATTTAAACCCAGATTCTGGAAATTATTTTATTAAATTAATCTTGTTCTCAACAGACGCGATAAAATTTTTTACCTCTTTAACTGACCATTCTTTTTCAAGATAAAATATGTTATCAGAATAACTTTTTAGGAATAAGCGTTTAGGTATC
>PKYU01000250.1 GCA_003132765.1 Chitinophagaceae bacterium
ATTAGTACACTTCCGCCTGCCACTACCACATCGCCGGACACATTTTTACTTATTTGAATGTTACCGCCGGCACAACGTATATTTCTCCCTACATAGCCGTTAAAGATTACGGTTCCTCCCGCAAGCAGAATATCATNNATTTATAGTACCGCCGGCTATTGTTAGGTCTCCATAAACCGGTGCATTAATAGTAATGCTGCCACCGGCAATGTATAAATCTTCGTAAACCGGCTGGCTGATAATGATATTATTTCCCCGCTCAATACGGAATGCATAAGCCGGTGCCATGAAAACTGAAACCGCGAGAAGAATAAATATTTTTTTCATAAAAGATAGTTTAGAAGTAAAAATTTTTTTTTTCATTTTCTCCCGGATGGCTAAACTGCCCATTTGCCCTTCAACTGGAAAGCCAATAAAATAGTCAGAAAGCCAATACCCAGGTATAAAATATGCAGCCAGTGGACAGTCTNNCTCATAACGGGCAGGACTATGTGTTAAATTTTTGTAAGTGGCAATAAGATTTGTACCTCCAACAATTATTGCTAATAGCAATCCAGGGATCAGAAAATCACTGAAAGGTGTCTTTACCAGGAGAATCAAGGGAATGTTTAGCAAAGTGCCGTCGGGACGCGTAACCATCATTATACCCGAAAGGGCGGCAATAATGGCAATAAAGGATATCATTATTACTAAGAGAGTTTTCATGTTATATCATTTTATTCCTAAAATACAATAGTTTCTTCCATACTGACTTATTTAAGGTCCCTCGCCGGGTGGAGGCGTTTCGTATGAGGTAGCATCATATATTTCATCCTCATCAGGTAAGATATCTGGATCCACTTCTTCCTCAGGCAAAACAATTTCTTCGCCATCCAATGGATTAATAATTTCTACCTTTTTTTCTTTTGACCATTTCCTGCCCTGATCTGATTTTTGGTTTTTATCCTGTTTCATAGCAAATAATTTTTTACGATTATTAAAAAATTAATTTCAAAATTGATAATCTTCCGGCATACCGCTCACTAAACACCAAAAGGATATGTTTCCGGCATTTGCGTTCCGTCAGGTTCTATGTGTAAAGGATGCAGCGCCTTCGTTTCATCAAGGAAGATGAAAGCATCGTAACGTAATGGAACAATAGTCGGAACATAATTACCGTATGCTTCATATTGTGGATTATAAACTACCCCCACAGCCCTGTGCCCTAAATGATTTTCCATTAAGGTTTCGTTATTTGCAAAATCATCCATAATCATCAGCTTATTTTCTTTCCCTGCCTTATGAAGTAAATATTCCCAGCTTCCTTTCGTCGCTGCAGGCAATTGCATTGCCTGCATCCTGGCACCCCAACTCCTGTCTGCCATCACGGAACCTTTATAAGAGCCAAATCCCACCAAAACAACACCCTTATCATGATGTTGCATCCTTGCTAATTCACCTATGTTAAACATTCCTTCGTCTACCNNTTCGCCATGAAATTTTAATAATCGTTCAAGTGTGTCCGCCATATGCCTGTCTCTCACATTCCAGCTGTGCGGACCTCCCTGTATCATAGCACGGTAGTACTTTTCAGCATTAACTGTAATTATAGCATTCTGCTCCGCGCTGAAAACATTTTCATGATCTGTATTATAAGAGGGTAATTTTTGCCGGATCTCTTTTAATAAATGAATTACTTCGTTTTCGCATATTTCCGGAACGAACTGCAAAGCTCTTGCATATGCCTGTCCTTCATCCTTCCTGTACGGCTCAAAACAGCGGAAGGCCTCTTCTGCTACTTTCAGTGCTGCCGGATCTGTTTTTTTTAAGTACTGCATGATGCTTTCCATACTTTCCCAAAGGCTGTACACATCTAATCCGTAAAAGCCTGCCTTCTTGTTTGCAGGCAATCCTTCATTATGTTTTTGGAGCCAGTCTGATAAAGCAACTATTTCCCAATTTGCCCACATCCAGGTAGGCCATCGGTTAAATGCATGTAATACTTTAAATGCACTTTTGCTATCATGATCATATCCCTTTACAAACCTGTTTAGCCGGTAACAGTCCGGCCAGTCACCTTCCACCGCAATAAAATTGAAACCCTTCTCTTCAATCAGGCGCTTTGTAATATGAGTCCGCCATGTATAATATTCATGGGTACCGTGGCTTGCTTCACCCAGCATTACAATCTGCGCCTCACCTATACGGTCAAATAATGGTTTCAAATCAGCCTTGCTGTTCAATGGATAAGCCCATTGTTTTATTGCGCTTAAAACTTCCGGTTCATTTACTTCTGCTTCTTTGGTGAAATAATGTCTCATGATTTTTGATTTAAATACCCCTTAAAATGTTTTCCTGTTTTCCAATTTGTAATGCTCCTCAAAGCAACTAATTCATATGCTTTAATTCAATGCTATTCATCAACACCTTTCCTGATTGTTGTCAGTAATTTTTGAAGGAAATGATTAGCCAAAATTGTCTGCAGAATGGAAGATCGTTCAAGAGGATCAAAAATTTTATTGTGATAAGAATGAAATATGAAAGACAGAATAGCTTTTAATCATTAGGAATAATTATGTGCTGATCTTATATCCTGAGAACAATCAAGATTTTTATTGATGATGGTCATTGGCGGAGGAATGTTACTCAATTAAATTTGTAACAAAATAAGAGCCATGACAGATAATAATATAAAAATTACCACCCTGCACGACTTACTGGATTACAATGCCAGGAAATTTACCAGTGCCGAAATTCAGTTAAAAAACCGGTTGCCTGAATGGATTAATCACGCCGTATCTGTAAAATTAAAGACGGTACTATTGAAGTACCTTGATTACATCCGGGACCATGTAAAGAAACTGGAAAAGTTTTTTGAGCAGGAAGAGATCAATTCAATAAGCGTATCAAACCGTGTGATGAAAGCATTTATTGAAGAAACGGATGAGAAGCTAAATAATTGTTCTGATTCGGAAGTGAAAGATGCCTGCCTTCTTGCAAGCATTCAGTCCATCAATCATTTTAAAGTTAGCACCTATGGAACTGCAGCTGCATTTTCCAATACATTAGGTAGAGAAGATCAGGCTAAGCTGTTTCATGAAGCTGAAATAAATGAAAAACAAATTGATGACCGGTTATCACAATTAGCAGAACATGAGATTAACACAAAGGCAAAAGCACCTGTAGTATTGGCTGGTTAAAAAAATTAAAATATGGATTTCAGATACCATAGTGAAGTTAATATTCCGGTTGGCAATGTGAGTCTTGAAGGGGAATTGATTATTACTTCAAAAGCAAAAGCAGTCGTCATTTTTTCACACGGCAGCGGAAGCAGCAGATTTAGCAAGCGCAACAGGATGGTTGCGGAATATCTTCAAAAGAAAAATTTAGGCACCTTGCTTTTTGANNCTGCATTATCATAACCGGTTTGATATTGATTTGCTGACTAAAAGATTAGGCGGTGCGACTGAGTGGCTGGAAAGGCTGCCTGCTGCTAAAGACTGTCGCATCGGTTTTTTTGGGGCAAGCACGGGCGCCGCTTCCGCATTAAAAGCAGCAGCCATTCTTCCCGGAATCGAAGCGGTGGTTTCCAGGGGGGGACGGCCGGATTTGGCCATGTATAGTTTACCAAAAGTAGATGCTCCAACTTTGCTCATTGTCGGTAGCCTTGATTATGATGTTCTTCAATTGAACCGTGAAGCGCTGGAACAATTAACCTGCCAAAAGAAATTAGAAATTGTAAAAGGAGCTACCCATTTATTTGAGGAGTCCGGAACAATGGAAATAGTTTCAGAATTGGCGGCAAACTGGTTTGAAAAATATTTAATAGGCGTGGAGGCACAGGCCACCTAATTCAAAAATAACCTTTTCGTTTCTCAGAATAAAATTGGGTTTGAATTAATATTAAGTATAACATAGAATTCAAACTAAAAATGGTAAGCAACCTGATAGTTCTGGCATATAAAATTTAAAATGAAAGTTATGGAAAAGATATTTCGTGATAGAATTGAAGCCGGTAAGCTATTTNNAATTAAAAAAATATAAAAACGATCCGGGGGTTGTATTGGCTGTGCCCCGTGGCGGTGTTCCTGTGGCTTATGAAGTCGCCAGGGAATTAGGGTTTCCGATAGAAGTGATACTCATCAAAAAGATCGGGCATCCGGCCAATAAGGAATATGCCATTGGGGCTGCCAGTCTTACTGATTATTTTATTCTTCCTCATTCCGGCGTGACTGATGAGTACATTCAACGGGAATTAAAGAGAGTTCGGCTGAGGTTAAAGGAAATGTATACCCGGTTTATGGGCGACAAGGAACCCGAAGACCTGGAAGGGAAAACCGTGATTGTGATCGACGATGGTATCGCTACTGGAAATACGCTGCTCGGTACGATAAANNGGCGTTCCGGTAGCGTCAAGGAGCGCTTATGAAAAATTATCTGAAGAAGTGGATGAAGTAGTTGCGGTAATGGTTCCAGAAACATTTTATGGTGTAGGCGCATTTTACAAAGATTTTCAACAGGTAAGCGATGAAGAAGTTTTATTCTACCTGGGAAAATTGGAAAAACTAAAAAAAGCAGTTTGATGAATTAAAGAGTGAAAGTGTATAAGAAAAAGTGTTTGCTAAAATAATTAACGGTTCTTGCAATATAAGCGCATAGATATTTTTAACTCTTNNATATGTCAATTATGAAAAGTGATATTAAAATCCAGGAAGACGTAATGGAACAATTGAGATGGGAACCGTTTCTTAAATCTTCTGAAATAGGGGTGGCGGTCAAAAATGGTATTGTTACACTTTCGGGGCAAGTCGATTCTTATTCTAAAAGACTTGGTGCTGAAAATGCCGCAAAAAA
>PKYU01000056.1 GCA_003132765.1 Chitinophagaceae bacterium
TAAATTATTAGAGTAAGCCGGATTATAAATGTCATTAGAATAAACTGTATTCTATTTGGGATTTATACCATTGGAACCATCTGAATTCCTTATTTGATAAACGCTGTCAACTACATAGCGCTCCATGCCACGCCAGGGCAGTGCACCAAAATATTCAATATAATGTACTTCCACTTCACGGCCGGCATTTTCAAGCAGTATCTTGGCAACACTTTCTTTTGTTACGCTAAAATTAAATTCATTGCTCTGTACATTAGCTTTGAAACCGCTTTGAATTACTTTGCCTTCGTACGTTTTAAAAATGTAACCCTTTCGCATAAATGTATTAAGGGTTCCAGCTTTGGTACCGCTTCCATACTGCCAATAAAAATGAGTATAAAAGAAAATGCCGAATCCAATAATGAGAATAATAAGGATTGTTCGGAATATTTTTCGCCACTTCATATAAGAATTTTCAGGCAAGATAAAGAAAAGACGCTGGTTTTGAGACCAGTTTATAAAGTTCCCGGAATTGATTTCTTATTATTTTGATGAATTCATTCTAATATGCTGCAGAAAGGATTATTTCTCTGTCACCAGTAGCTTATCAGCATAAGCTTTTTTCATTTCTTTCTCGTCATGCTTATATTTGAATATGAACGGAAAAGTTATAGCAAGTACCAGTGCGTAACCCGCAAATGTGAACCATATACTTTTCCAATCGCGGTAAATAATTTCATTAGTAACAAGATTCACTTTTGTAAAATAATCAACTATCAATCCGCTTCCATAACCACCAATCATGGCTCCAATACCGTTTGTCATAAACATGAACAACCCCTGAGCACTGGCTCTGATGCTTGCCTTCACTTCATTTTCCACGAATAGAGATCCTGAGATGTTAAAGAAATCGAATGCCATTCCATAGATAATCATTGAAAGAACCAGCAGGTATAATCCAGTTCCGGGGTCACCAACAGCAAAAAGCCCAAATCGAAAAACCCATGCTATTATACTCATCAGCATTACTTTTTTAATTCCGAATTTGGACAAGAAGAATGGGATGGTCAGAATGAAAAGCGTTTCTGAAATTTGTGAGATTGATAAGAGTAGTATAGGATGTTTTACTCCAAAAGTATCCGGGAAAGTAATTTGAAAGCTTTCTAAAAATGAGCCTCCGAAGGCATTGGTGATTTGTAAGGCCCCTCCCAGAAACATTGCGAACAGGAAGAAGACGACCATTTTTCTTTGTTTAAATAAAACAAATGCATCAAGCCCCAAATTTGAAATGAAAGAAGTGCTCTTGAATTTTATTGGCGGACACTGAGGCATGGAAAAAGCATACAATCCCAGCACCAAAGCCGATATTGCACTAAATATTAATTGCATATTGCTCGACTTCCATCCGCAAATATCTACAACCCACATAGCAGCAATAAAACCAATGGTTCCCCACACCCTTATAGGCGGGAAATCCTTCACTATATTGAAACCCTTTTTTTCCAAAACAATATATGAAACCGTATTGTTCAATGCTATGGTGGGCATGTAAAACATCGAGTTAACAAGCATAACCCAAAAAAATAAGTGCGGATCCATTACGGAAGAGGCTAATAGTAATGTTCCTGCGCCAATAACATGACAAATTCCTAACACTTTTTCCGCATTCAACCATTTATCTGCTACAATGCCCATTAAGGCAGGCATAAATAAAGAGGCAATTCCCAAAGTGGAAAATACAGCTCCTATTTGNNCCGAAAAATGCAATGTTCCTCCTAAATATCCTCCAATGGAAATTAGCCAGGAACCCCAAATGAAAAACTCCAAAAAGTTCATTATTATAAGTCGTAATTTGATATTCAGCATTTTTGTTTAATTGAAATAAAATAAGTCTGAGTAATTTTTTATATATGAATTATAAAAAATAGAATCTAACCTAACAAATCAATCATTCAAATTGTTATTTTCATGTTGATGGCAACTGGTTAATCCATATTTCCTAAAAAATAAATTCATAGGGCAATCTAAATAATTTTGAAAGATAAGAGAATTCATAAAATTGAAGCAGGTTTAGTTTTTGTGTGAAAATAAACTCTTAATTTTGTTGGATGTGTAACTGATCAAACCCATTATATTCAAATTAAACTACCCAGATTGAAAATAAAAATCCTGCACTCATTTCAGAGTGTTTTTTTATTATTGCCTTTTTTATTATTGCATTCAAATCTTTTTTCTCAAAGAGTAGTTGCTGAGCGATTTAATTTCAAGGAATTATCTGACAAAGAAGCTGCTCAACCAATTATAAGAAACGGCGAACACGAGATCGATGGAGGCTGGAGATACCTTCGTGGCAATATGCTTTTTCCTCCGGGGGCAAAAATAAAAACTAAAAAAAATCAATCCTTAACGACACCATATACACTAGATATACCTTCGCCTCCTCCTTTACAAAGCTTTCTCGGGCATATTGATCCAATTGATTTAATTCCTCCGGATTGTGACGGAATAGTAGGCTTAAAGGAGGTTGTTACGGCCACAAATGAATATGTTATTGTCCATGCTAAGAACGGTGGATCTGTTTTAAGCCAGGTTACATTCTCCAATTTTTTTAATACACCGGGAATGTCTGACCCTTATATGCAATTTGATCCTTANNCTAAACCGGTATTGGCTTAGTGGAATTTCAACAACTATTCCAAACAAGGTTTATATCGCTGTTACCCAAACTTCTGATCCGCAGGGAAATTGGTATCGGTATAGTTTTACGCCTAACTCTTCGGATGGGCCACTTCTTCTTGATGATCCATATTTAGGATTGGATAACAAGCTGGTTGTAATCACTGGCAGAAAATTCCCCAATGGGAATAACTTTACAGGCCCAATCTTATTTATTTTTGATAAAGACAGCCTTGCATCGGGAAGCCCGATAAAATTTGGTTCAAACGCTCAGACAATAGAAAAGACAATAGCCGACGGTGATGTGCCCTGTCCGGTTTCGGCGTTTGGTCGAACGTCTCTGGCCTCTACTTTCTATATTGTTCAGGAATGGAGTGGAGCAAATTCTGCGATAAGATTATCAACTATTACGGGAACACTTCCAAGCCTTAACTGGAATACGACTTCAGCAGTATTTCCTTCCGGCGGTTCACACTGGTCAGATGCCCAATTAGGTAATCTTGCACCTCAATTAGATGAAAGCAGGCTTATAGCAGTAAATGATTCAAGGATTAGTTCGGCCCAGATGGTGAATGGAAAAATCTGGTGTGCGCATCACATTGCATTACCTGCAACCAATTATAACCATACAGCCGTTCAATGGTGGCAATTATCTACATCAGGAAATGTTTTGCAAAGGGGCAGAATAGATGATTCAACCGGATTTACCTCGAGGTATTATCCTACAATAGCAGTAAATCCAGCTGAAGATGTATTAATCGGCTATACTATTTCATCTCCGAGCACTTTCATAAATGCAGCTTATAGCACCCGATCCTTAGCTACGCCGGCGGATACTACAAATGACGAATATGTATTTAAAGGTGGAATTAGCACCTATTGGAAAGATTACAGCAGCGGAAGGGCCCGCTGGGGCGATTATAGCCACACATGCGTTGATCCGGCAACCGGTGATTTGTGGACCATTCAGCAATACGCTGATCAAAGGCTGGGCTCTGCAGACAACCAATCGAGATATGGGGTTTGGTGGGCCGAAGTGTCTTTTTTATCCTATAACAATGATGCAAGCCTTTCAAATATTATTGACCCAAATCCATCAGCCCCCTATTGTTCAACTCCTGTTAATCCCAGGGTAACTATAAAGAACATTGGGACCGATACCTTAAAAACTGTAAATGTGGGGTTGATATTGGATGGAGTAAATTTGGGAGTAACCCCAATAAGCAATTTAAATCTTGCGCAATTTAATGCACAGGATGTGTCTATTCCGATTCCTTTGAATCCTTCACCGGGGAATCATATTCTCCAGGTCTATACAGCATTGCCGAATGGTGTGGCTGACCAAAGAACGTCCAATGACACGAGTGTCATCTATTTTACAATATTGCCAAATCTTGCCTTACCGAATGTTGAAGGTTTTGAAAACCCTGTATTTCCTCCACCAGATGGATGGTCTCTTAATAATCCGGATGGGAGTATTACCTGGCAGAGAACAACAGCAGCGAGCGATGGTGGAGTTGCCTCTATAGAATATAATGCATTCAAATATACCACAACCCAGGCGGTGGATATTTTACAATCGCCAAAGATCCAGATTGGAAATGTTGATTCCATAAAAATTAATTTTGATGTGGCCTATGCCCAATACAATGCTTCTTCCATAGATTCTCTTGAAATAGTGTATTCCACTGACTGCGGCAATACATGGCTTCCTTCATCATATGCCAAAGGAGGCGCAGGGTTAGCAACTAATGGAGGCGCCTATGTAAGTAATTCCTTTGTTCCTACTTCTTTACAATGGCGTAATGATCGCCTTGCATTTTCAACCTGCGGAATTAATGCCCCGTTCAT
>PKYU01000006.1 GCA_003132765.1 Chitinophagaceae bacterium
GCCGGCATTTTCCTGTTTCAATCCTGCATTGGTCTTATTTGTCTTATGCACATCTGAAGTCTCATATCCCCTTCTTTCAAATGACCGCGAAGGGAACCCTTTGAGCGGGTTAATAGTGTACAGCCGTTCCATCGCATCCAATGACTCCTGGCAATTTTGCAGCGCTTCCGGCGATTTGGTTGCAGCGTAGCGGAACACTTCAGCGCCTAAATACATGGAGGTCCAGAGACCATCATTATCCGAATCTTCCAATGAGCCTGTTGCAACATCGCCATCTTTCATTCCTGAAATGGAAGCATTAAAACCTAGGCGCATATGTCTTGCACGCACCTGCTGCTCAAAATAATTTACCTTATCGGAAAGTGTCATTGGCGTAAAATGTATTTCACCCAAACCTTTATCAGTTAGGATCAATACAGAACCATTGCTGCCCTCAGCAATATCTTTTACGTTATTTGCAGGTATCCATCTCCGTGAGTTATAGTATTTATATTTCCCGTCAGCCTGTAACATGAATGCCCCGTTCATGGATCCAAACCAAAGCTTATTACCAATCTCTTTTACCACAGTAATATCTGTACAGGGCAATCTGTTGTAAATGGCACCGGTTTGTTTCCCGGTAACCGCATTTATTTTTAAATATCCATTGTGTGTGCCAACAATTAATTCATTATTATTATTTGCCAATGCAAAACAGGTTAAGCTATCGCCCTTAAATTTTGTTTGAAGCGATTTGTCTTTTGCATCGAAAATGGTTACACTATGTTCGCCCAGCAGCCAAAAGACATTTCTTTTTTTATCAAACAAAATATCAATCACACTATCATTGGATTTTATTTCGGATAAAATTTTAGAATCCCTGAGGTATTGAATAGAGCTGCCGTCTGTCAATAGAAATGAAAAATCGTCGCCACCACAAAATAGGGTTACGTCTGGCATTGTGTGCAGACTGGATAATTTCCCCGCCCATGCATTGCTCAGAATCGCTTTATCATCCGCATATACAAATTGATTTTGGTAAAGAGCGATGTCTTTTAAATTCATATCGAGCATTGGCCGGTAAGAAACATCCTGAACCAACTTGCCGGGATAAAGAAACTGCCCTCCTGATCTGGTTAAAAGTCCTTTGGAAGATAATACCTGGACAACGCCGTTACGGTCGCAACGAACTTTTGAAAGAAAATTGTTATCAGTAACAATGGAGCGCTCTATTTCATATTTAATACTGTAAGCCTGCAAAAATGCCGTGTCTTTATATACAGGTAGTGCAGGTGATTTGTGATCCTGGAAAGGAGCAGCTTTTAAATGGTTAAAAACTAAGCTTAANNAAGATATCGGCCCATCCAATATGGATAGAGCCAGAATACCGGCTCTTTTTCTGTAAACGGGGAACCGCCTACTGCGGCCCATGGATTGCCATCCCATCGAACCGTCACCCGAATGTCCGGAGGCGGCAGTTGATCAATTTCCCAATCGTCCAGCACGGGGGAATGCACCAACCTGATATCTTCTCTCTTGGTATGGTCAATATGCCAATCAATTAAATCAAGCGGAATATCCATAAGGAAATCAACGGAGGATTGCAATTCCACTTTTTTATTCCTGGCATAGCAATACAAAAAATTTACAAGCAGGTTCTGAACATTCTTTCTATGCTCCATCCAATTGTCCATGTGCTGCTGATAAAAAGCAATGAGCTTAGGGTCCTTTTCGCATCCCAGCAAAATGGGATAGAGATAGGCCTGCATAGTTACATCATAATATATANNGGAGGTATTGTTGCTGGTACTTTTCATCATTCGTAATATAATAGGCTAGTTTTAAAAAAGCAAGCAGCTCCATGGAATTTTCACTCCTGTCCTGCGCCCATTCAGGGTCGTGCTTCAGCAAATCCGGCGACCACACAGACCAGCGGGTATGCCTGCCATCCGCATCCATCATATTGAAGTTGTGAGCAATCAGGTGATCCATTAATGCAGCTATATGTTGGCGTACTACGATTTTTTCTTCTTCGGTAGCGGCTAACTTATAATAAAAGTAATATCCCATCATGTGGCCGCACCATTCATCACTGCTGGCATCTCCTTTCCATAACCATTTGCCATCTGCAGATTTGTGCCAGCGAAATTCAACCGGTTTGAATCGTGGCTCATTGACTAATTCTTCTGCCTTCTCTCTTTCAGTATACGACCGGTTGCCATCATGCACCCTGTCTGCCCAATCAACCGGCACAATGGTTCTGGCGAAGTATCCATCACCGTTAGTAATGTCCTGCAATTGTTTTAGGAAATGAAATGCTTTGCTTGCTTTTTCCCTCGCGTCTGCGCTTTTTGTAACCGCGTAGCGAAAGGATTCCATCGCAAGGTAGTTGCCGGTAAATTCTCCGTCGTTATCATCATCTTCAGGCCGCCAATTGGTAGTGTCCCCCGGATTTACCAGGTGGCATTGCCCTGCTATCCAGGGTTCGCGGATATGCCTTTTCAACNNTCATCCATTTTTTCTTAATGGCGCTTACTCCCTGTTCAGTTGCAATCCATGCATTGCCATCGTTATCAAAAGCGATATCGTTCACATGATCGTCCATCAGCCATCTGCGGCTGAACAGAAGTGAATGTTTTCCGTCGGGAAAAAATCTTACTATGCCAACCTTTGTTCCTATCCACATCGCACCATCGGAAGATTCTTTTACACAACTGGTATAAATGGAAGGGCAACCTTCCTGGGGCCTGATAACCCGTNNGCACTTAATAAAATATCTGTCTTGTAAAAATATTTTGTTCCTTCTTTGGTGGCATGGTAAAGACCCACATCGCTGGCCACCCATAAACCTTCTTTATTATCAGAAATAGCGCTCCGCACAGACCGCGCAATCGGATAATCTTTCTGAATAAAAGCGGTCCCGTTGAAAAGCCAAACACCTTTTGGCCCGAGGGCATACACGCCTTCTTTTGCAGTGCAAATAACAGATACAGGCCCCTGCGGGCCTCCTACCCGGACAGGCAAATTATTTTTATATACAAACATGCCTTTCCATGTGCCCATCCAAATTGCATCATGCTCATCAACAGCTACTGCGTATGCAGGCCCTTTGTCTGAATCCTGGAAAGGTATTGCCATCCATTTTGTGTCTCCATTCTTCTTCATAAAAATACCTGCCTCTGTGGCAATCCAGACTGTAAGTTTCTTATCTACTGCGATGCTTCTTACATTATTTTCTATCGGGACAGTGCTTACAGGGTACGCCTCATGATATTCCTGCCAAAATCCATTGTCCTCTATAAACTGTGGGCCGGAAATACTTTCAGTTGCCTGTTGGCTGCAGGCAATATTTATAAGGCATAAAAAAAGAAAAGAGACAGCTATTTTTTTCATACAAATTTATTGTTACTGCTGTACAATTAAGAAATCGATGACAAATAATTTTCTTAATTGCACTGCAAGAAAAGAATGCATTGCCATTTTAAGGATGAACGTTTTATCCTTTATCAGAAAAATAAATTCATCAATCGGCCGCACGCTGTATCAATCTTTGAATAGCGTCAACCACTTGTATTTCGCATCTACCTCCCTGCAGTTTTGCTTTGTTTACCACCGCCAGACTTTCTTGTAGCCAGTCTGATCCGGCTTTTTCATGGTCATGTATGAATTGAATGGCTTCGAGGCCGACTGCAGCCAACAAAGAAAGATTTTCAGATAATGAAGCTGCCTCCAAAAGCACTGGTGAATTGTTGAGCAGCAATTTGAATTGCGCATCGTTTTCTTTCCAAAGGATTAGCTTTTTGGAAATTTCTTTTTCCATCTTGGGAGAAGGTTTGCTCAAAAATTCAGCTACCTGTCTGTTGAATATCCTGGGTACTTTCTGATCAGGTGTGGCTACATCAGCAATTTTTGTAAAAGGAGAAAAAACGTTATACATAGTATCACCTTCGTTGCGCTCATATATTTTCAGAGGCTCCAGCACACTAACCAATACTTCAAGGGCTCTTGTATCCCAGCTATTGGCAAGCTGACGCATCAAAGGGGGTTTATATGATATATGCTGTAGTCCAAGCGATTCCAGTTGCAGGCTGACCATATCAAGCCTGCGATACATGTCATCCACGTCATTTACTGCTTTGGGCGACCATAGTCGTTCTGCTATGGCAGCTGTACGGGGCCAAATCCTGGAGTCTACGGTTACCGGCGTTACCNNGGTTGCTTCGCCACCCAAATCCAGCTTCCTTTCATCATCTGTTAATGCTACGCTATCCGGAATGGGATCGTTCAGATAATGATAAGAAGCTGGTTGTATCAAATCAATATAGTAACCATAAGCAAGGACGGAAGGATGGCCGCTTTTTATAGAGTTATAAAAACTTTCGTTTCCCCGCCACGATTCGATAACAATTTCTTTCGGTAGCCCCGGTTGAAATATTTCATCCCAACCCACCATTGTCTTACCACATTTTTTAATGATGGGAAGTAAGCGCCGGTTGAAATAGGTTTGTAAATCTGCAGTAGAATTCATCCCCCGGGCTTTCATAAAAGCTTTTATATGGGGGGTATTTTCCCAGTCCTTGCCTGTATTCTCATCGCCGCCAATATGAAAATATTGATCTGGAAAAAGAGCTGACATCTCCCCAAAAAGTTTTTCCAGAAAAGGATAGAGTTTTTCGTTTGTAGGATCCATAACGGGATCGAATACCCCAAAATATCGTTGCAAATGATAATTCC
>PKYU01000059.1 GCA_003132765.1 Chitinophagaceae bacterium
CTCCGGGAAAGAAGCACGAAATTGAATTACAATATATTTCTGCCCGTGGCCATTGGTATTTTTCGAGCTGGAAAGGAGATATTTCAAAGAGCGGTGGAATAGCTACTAATATTGGGGTACATTTTTTTGATATGCTTTTGTGGATTTTTGGTGATGTGAAGGAGTATGAAGTTTTTCAGCATAATGAAACGATGTCATCGGGAAGCCTGGAATTGGAAAAAGCTTCAGTAAATTGGGTGCTGAGCATTGATGCAAATAACTTACCAGAAGAAATAAAAACCGAAGGGAAACGAACTTATAGAAAATTAATAATTGATGGAGAAGCATTTGAATTTAGCGATGGACTTGCAGATTTGCATACACAATCCTATGAAAATGTATTGGCAGGGAAGGGATTCCCAATTTCTGAAACCAGGAAATCAATAGACCTGGTTCATAAAATAAGAAGCAAATGATTTTATAAAAACAAAGTATGACCCTTTCAAAAAAAATTATCCTCATTACAGGCGGTGCCGGATTTATTGGCTCACATCTTACCAGATTATTTGTAAATAAATATCCCGGATATCAAATAGTGAATCTTGATAAACTCACTTATGCCGGGAACCTTGAAAATCTGAAGGATATTGAAGGCAAGCCTAATTACATTTTTGTAAAGGGTGATATTGAAGATATGAATATGGTAAAAAAGCTGTTTACAAAATATAGATTTACGGGGGTTTTACATTGTGCAGCTGAGAGCCATGTGGACCGCTCAATTACTGATCCTTTAGCTTTTGTAAAAACAAATGTGTTGGGAACTGTTTCGATGCTCCAGGTAACCAAGGATTACTGGAAAGACAATTATAAAGGCAAGTTATTTTATCATATTTCTACAGATGAAGTATATGGAAGCCTGAGAGAAACAGGATATTTTACGGAAGAAACAGCTTATGATCCCCGCAGTCCTTATTCTGCCTCTAAGGCTTCCTCAGATCATTTTGTCCGGGCCTTTTATCACACGTATCATTTGCCGGTTATTATTTCCAATTGTTCCAATAATTATGGACCTTTTCATTTTCCCGAAAAGTTAATCCCATTATGTATTCATAACATCATTAACAATAAACCACTCCCTATTTATGGTAAAGGATTGAATGTAAGGGATTGGTTGTTTGTTGAAGATCATGTAAGAGCGATAGACATTATTTTTCATAAAGGGAAACCGGGGGAGACTTACAATATTGGGGGCCACAATGAGTGGAAAAATATTGATATCATCAAAGAACTTTGCAGGCAAATGGACATAAAACTTGGACGAAAAAAAGGAACCTCAGGAAAGCTAATCACGTTTGTAAAAGACAGGGCAGGTCATGATCTCAGATATGCAATAGATGCAACTAAACTCAAAAAGAAATTAGGCTGGAAGCCATCATTGCAGTTTGAAGAAGGTCTCGCAAAAACTATAGATTGGTATTTAAATAATAATGAATGGCTCAATGATGTAACAAGCGGTGCTTACAAGACTTATTATGACAAGCAGTATGGGCTTTAGTTAGATTGGTTTGTTCAAAAGAAATTCAAAATTTTTTTATTTGTAACACGATCCTAATAATCAAAGAATGAAAGGAATAATACTCGCAGGTGGAAGTGGAACTCGGTTGTATCCAATTACCATGGGAATCAGCAAGCAACTCATGCCTATTTATGATAAGCCAATGATTTATTATCCCTTGTCAACTCTCATGCTGGCAGGTATATATGAAATTCTTATCATCACAACTCCTGAGGATCAGCAACAGTTTAGGCGTTTACTAGGTGATGGAAACCAATGGGGGTGCAGCATCCACTATGAAATCCAGGAGAAACCCAACGGCCTCGCTCAGGCATTCGTAATTGGAGAAAAATTTATTGGTAAAGATTCAGTTGCTCTTATACTGGGAGATAATATTTTTTACGGAAGCGGATTTTCAAATCTTTTACAAAAATCTGCCGATCCCAATGGAGCAGTTATTTTTGCTTATTCTGTCATGGATCCGGAAAGGTATGGAGTAGTTGAGTTTGATAATGATTATACTGCCTTAAGTATTGAAGAAAAACCTTTACAACCAAAATCTAATTTTGCAGTACCCGGTTTGTATTTTTACGATAACAACGTTGTGAGTATTGCAAAAAATATTGCTCCCTCTTCCCGTGGTGAATATGAAATAACGGATGTAAACCGTAAATATCTTTCAGATAAAAAATTGAAAGTAGTTGTTTTGAATCGGGGTTTTGCGTGGCTGGATACCGGCACTTTTGAATCATTACATGATGCATCAGAATTTGTAAGAGTTATTGAAAAACGACAAGGCTTCAACATAGGATGCCCTGAAGAAATTGCGTATAGGATGGGATTTATCAATAAAGAACAATTAAATGTTCTTGCCAAAAAATTTGAAAAGAGTGGATATGGAGAGTATTTGATTAATATTTCTTAAAGTGACACCTCTTTATTCTCAAAATTGTCAAATTTGTAACATTCTCCAGATAGCTTCAATCCTAACTAAGATATTTTACCATAAAGAATTATAGCAAAAAATATTATTAACTTCACTCGCTAATTTTTACTCTTGTTTTTTATTAATAAAAGGCGCTAAACGAAGGAATCAATGAAAATAATAAGGATAATTTTATTCATTTTTTTTATATCATCTATTTTTTTTAACCGGGTATATGCACAGAATACTTTATTAAATACAAATGACCTTACCAATATTAATATTGATAGCTATAGTGATGATCAGATTGCCGATATGATTAAAAGAGCTTCTGATTCCAGAATTTCAGAAACTCAATTATATAAAATATTAGCAGATAAAGGCCTTCCATCAACTGAAATAACAAAGTTGAAAGCAAGGATAGCGCTCATCACTAATAATGAAAATCAGAATGAACAAAATGAAGGACCCAAACCTGCTACAGATGAAAATAATTTAGGGAGAATTTCTGACAGTGCCAGCTATTGGATCCCAATGCAAAAATTCAAAACCGATGAAACTATTTTTGGTTCAGAACTATTTACAACTGGCAGCCAGGTTTTTGAACCTAATTTGCGCATTCCGGCACCATCCGGTTATATATTAGGCCCTGATGATGAACTTGTAATTTCCATTTATGGCTATAGCGAGAAAAAATATGATCTCACTGTTAATGATCTGGGAGAAATTTATATCCCTAATGTTGGACCCATATTGGTGAATGGATTAACTATTGACCAGGCCGCTACAAAAATTTCTNNACAATTTACCGGGCTATCAGTAGCGGGCAAACCAAGGTACAGGTTACATTAGGCAAAATAAAAAGTATTCGTATAACCGTTATCGGCCAGGCAAATAAACCGGGAAACTTTACAGTATCATCTTTAACCACTCTCTTTAATGCTCTTTATTTATGTGGAGGGCCTACTTCGCTGGGCAGTTACCGGGATATACAAGTTATCAGGGGAAACGACAGTAAGAGAACTGCTGACTTATATAATTTGTTAATAAATGGGGAACAGAAAGATAATTCCATGCTGCACGAAGGAGATGTTATTATGATTCCTTATTATAAGAAAAGAGTAACGATTTCGGGGAAGGTTAAACGAGAAGGTAAGTTTGAGATGCTTGATAACGAAACTTTCAGCGACCTTCTTAAATATTGCGGAGGGTTTACCGACGATGCTTATAGAGGCGGTGTAACCGTAACTAGGATTACAGATACAGATAAAAAAATTCTTGACCTCGAATCCTCACAATACAATGAGTTTATACCTAAAGGAAGTGATGATTATTCCGTCAGGAAATTACAGGATGAATTCTCCAACCGGATTGTAATTTCCGGATCAATAAACAGACCCGGCCCTTACCAGCTTACTGCGGATATAACAGTAAAAGATTTGATTGATAAAGCAGGCGGTTTGATGAAGGAGTTNNTTCAATTAATCTTGATTCTGTGTTGCAATATGGTGATAAGATTTACCTGCAGAAAGATGATTCTATTCATATCCATTCAATTTTCGACTTTAATGTTAAAAATTATATTACTGTTGAAGGTAATGTCAGAAAACCAGGGGTTATTCAATGGCGTGAAAACTTTACTTTGAGAGATCTTCTTCTTTCGGTAGGAGGATTAACTGAATCAGGTGATTCATCAAATATTGAAATTTTGAGAAGAATAAGAAATGTAAATGTTGAAAAAGCCAATCATGACGAAAGCGCTATATTTAAAATAGACCTCGCTTATAAAAATCAATTACAAAATAATATTTTTCTCCAGCCTTATGATATGGTGATCATAAAAACCCTGCCAGGCTATACTCCTCAAAGAAGCGTAATTGTCCAGGGAGAGGTGCTTAGCCCGGGGAAATACGGCTTAGAAAATAGCGAGGAAAAAATTAGTGAAATTATTCAGAGAACCGGAGGATTCAAAGGTTCAGCCGATAGTACCTCTATAACAATCCGAAGAATTTCGAAATCAAATTTAACAAAAGAAGAAAAAGAAAACCTTTTTCAAAGGGTTTTGAATATTAACCCTGATAGTATCTCGCAGAACCCCAGGCTGAGAGATGAATTATATAAATCGTATGACTTAATAAGCGTTGATCTGAAAACTATTTTAACCCATCCGGAAAGCCCGGAAAANNTTTCCCGACTCTCGTCGCCTATCAACCAAATAAAAATCTTAAGTACTATATTCAACAGGCAGGAAATTTTACGTTGTATGCCCGTAAAGCAGGATCATTGGTAATTTATCCTGATGGAAAAGCTGCTTCAGTAAAGCGTTTTCTATGGTTTAAGCGCTATCCTTCTGTTACACCAAGGTCAGAAGTTTTCGTACCTCAAAAAGAAAAAAACAATCGCTCAAAACTGAGTGTGGGTGAATTGGCGGTTTTAGTTTCGTCTCTTGCAATTATTGTTAACGTGCTTAAATTATAGAGGTCACAAAATAAATATCACCTATCATGGTCCATGAGGAAGTATCAGATATTAGAAGTTCAGCTGAAAATTCCGAGCAGGTTATTATAAAAAAAATCTTACACAATGTAATTAGAAATTGGTGGATTTTTCTTATTGTCGGCCTGGTTGGTGCTATAATCGGATACCTGTACGCCAGTAAACAAAAGCCTTTGTATGAAAGTTATCTTTCATTTGCACTGGATGAAGGTGGATCTGAAACCGGCGGGGGATCAGCAGCAATGGGGATTGCAGCCCAGCTCGGAATTTCTATTGGGGGGTCCCAGGACATTTTTGCCGGTGATAACATATTGGTTATCATGCAAAGCAGGCGGGTAATTGAAAGCGTATTACTTTCGGTGGATACTTTTGAAAATAAACCAATAACACTTATTGAATATTACCTTGAAAATACTCCTGGAAGGAATAAAGATGGAGCAGGGAATATCCATTTTTTCCCGGGAGAACCAAAGGCCAATTTTTCTTATGCAAAAGACAGCGTTCTGTACGATACTTATTTAGGTTTTAAAAATACTCGTATAACGGCCAGAAGGCCTGACAAGAGACTTAACATTTATGAATTGATGGTGGATAGTTATTCAGAAAAATTCTCAAAAGATTTTACGGACCGCTTAATTGAAGAAACCAACCGTTTTTATACGGAGATAAGGACAAAAAAGGCTAAAGGTACACTTGACTTGTTGGAAGAAAGAGTTCCCGATATAAAGAAGAAATTAGATGCTTCCATTTCGGGTAAAGCTGCCATCCAGGATGCAAACCTGAATACAACTTTTGAAAATGCACAAGTGCCAATAATGCTCAAGGAAAGCAATGCGCAGGTATATGGCGCAGCATATGCAGAAATGTTTAAAAACATGGAGGTAGCACGGTTTCAATATTTGAGGAGTATCCCATTAATGCAGGTAATTGATGAATCCAATTACCCAATGAAAAAAGTTATAGTGGGGAAATTAAGAACAGCAATAATCTTTTCAATAATTGCCACTTTTGTATTCTTACTTCTTTTTATAAGTTTACATATTTTCAGGTACAAAGGAAACTTATAATTGTCCTTTTTAAAATTTAATTTTTGGATTTATAATTGTACTAAAATGGTCGGAATCTTTGCCGACAATTTCGAAAATAACAGTAATAAGTAATTACCAATCTCCTCTTGCTGGAAAGATTGAAAAACACCCAGACTTTAGACTCCTTTATTCATAATACTTATCAATTCGAGCGGATACTTCGCTTATAATAATAATGGCGACACACCTAGCGATAGAATAGAACTCTAACTATCTAGCATATTAATATTTTTAGACGATGCCCTATCCAACAATGTCAAAAGAAAATAGAAGATCAATTTATATTAAACTTAGCAGATGATACCCCATTTGCGCCAGTAATCCTTAAAATATAAACTCCTTTACTTACCGTTCCGGGCAATGTTATTTTTTTCACATTTCTGAATATCTTGCCCACTGCTTCATAATATTCGCGATATATTTCATTGCCTGTTACATCAATAATGCTGGTGGTGGCAGGACCAACAAATTCAGATGGAAGTAGCAACGAAAATTGCCCATTGTTTGGATTGGGAAAAATGGTGAGGTTGTTATTCACTGCGATTAAGGTTGACTGCGCATATGATAATCTNNTCCGGGTACAGGATTAGGGCAGGTGCCAAAGGCCGAAGAACTTAATGCGGACCATTGGTAAGTATTTCCCGCAGTAAACGATCCTCGAATTTGATGGCAAGAATCCAAGGGAACTGATACCTCATCTGTAAGACTGTTAATGGCAGCGCCATTTTTGGCAGTAACACCGTCTCTAAATTCAAAGTCAACATCTATCCCATTGTCAGAATATGCTCCCTTATTTGAATAAGCAGTTTGAATTTCAGAGGGTGCCAAAGCTCGATTCCAGATCCTTAATAAATAGAAAAAACCATTAAAAAGAGAACCTCCCAAGTTATCGCTATCTATATATCCAACAGCTAAAGGATTAAATTTTATATCCACAGTGGGTAAGTCTATTCCATAACTATTTACTGAAGAGTTCATGAAAGTGCAGTCGAGGTATATTGCAACTAACCCGCTGGTCCTTATTATCGTTAGGAGATAATTTATGTTAGGAGATATGGTCTTGATACAAGTAATACGCGTACCTCCTATTTTTCCAAATTTTATATAGGGATGATTTGTTGAATCAATCCCCACTTCAAAATAAGAATAGATTGAGATATTATTTGCATAAAAAACCAGATTATTATTGAGAGTCAAAGTTTCAAATCCGACCTGAATTGAGAAATCGCCGGAGGAATTGGCTATATTCCAGAGTCTTTGACCACCGTTATTTACAAGAATATTAGAGGACGGATTTCCCGGATATTTTAAAACATCATATGGGCTACGATAATTTGCAGGAATTAATATATTTCCTCCATCTAAATATAGATCTGTCTGAAACTGTGAACCGAAGCTGTTGCTTATTAGGGCATTTCTATTAACCTGGAATTTACCAGTGCCGCTTGCAGGTGCGGTAGTGTTAATTTTAGAATTATTAAATCTAACTGTAGCACTAGCATCGACTATTGTTCTTCCGAAAAGATTTACAATTGCTTTGTAATTTGAAGTGCCATAATTTCGATCCCATCCTAATGTTAATGACGAACCTGTATAATTTCTGAAAATGGTAGCTGCTCCGACATTTAATTGCTGAAACTGTGAACTGTTTGTGTCACTCCCGTCTATTGCTATGTTTCCATAGCTATTCATATCTAAATTTAGATCATTTGCTGTGCTTCCGGGATGATAACCAAATGAAATCTGTTGTTCACTTACAGGTTGAAAGGGATCAAAAAACCAGCTTATATTCTGACTTGTGGTAAAAGTGTTAGGTGTGCAAGGAGTAGTATTACCCGTTATATAAACATTGCTCCATCTTAAGCCGTTTGATTGCATTGAATTATTTGTGAAATTGGTATTTCCATCAAAAATTACGCGATCAAAATAACTAAATGGTTGGATTGTGTAATTATATGTAGAGCCATAGGTGAAATTGCAGTTTCTAAAAGTCGTATAGTCACTAACAACGTTGCTATTGGTTGGCTCTAAACTTAAAAAAGATGAATTTGTTTTCCGAAGTGTAAAATTACAGCCATTAAAAAGTGCCTTTGTAGCACTGGCATTTAAATACACAAGAGGGCCGACGTTCACAGCGGAGTTCGTATTGTTATCATCGAAGTTGCAAATAGTAAATGTTGTCGCATCCGTTGAATTTGCAGCGGTATATCCCCCGGAAAAGCCTCCACTAATGGTGCAGTTTGTAAAAGATATTCCTTTTGCATGAGCTTCAATAGAATTACTTCCCGATGCGGTAATGATACAATTTGAGAAACTTATATTTTGCGTTGTCCCAGTTCCCGGAATTAATAATGCATAGTCCCCCTTATTGTTATTAAAAATGCAACCGGTAAAAGTGCCGTTTTGTGCAATTCCAGCACCGTCAGGCTCGATATCAACACCGGCGTTCGGCGAAAGAGACACGCGCCCCCCATTCCTGAATAATTAAACTGGCAATTGGTTGCTGTTACCCCTGTTCCAAGAGCCCAAGTCATCCCTTGCCGTCCATTGTATTCAAATTTTGAATTTGAAAGCGTAATATTTTGCGATCCAAATTGATTGGCAGTGGCAGAAATAACTACGCCATCCAATCCCATATGATGAATATACACGTTGTTAATATTAATATTGTTGCAGCCATCCCAGATTTGGATCCCATATGCTCCAATTTGGTAACCACTAAGGCTTCCTTAAGTAAATGTGCTATTACCGCCATTTAAGGTAAAATTCTGAATGGTTATATTTTGAGTAGAGGCACCTCCTGTCAAATAAAGGTTAATAAAGTGACCTGGGGTACACGTATATGTGCTCCCAGGATTATTGAAAGTGGCATCAAAATAGCCATATTTCTGATTGTTAGTGTATGTGATCAGAGTTGAAGACAATCCAGCTCCGGTTACAGTTACATTTGTACAACCGTTGAGATTCAAGGCTTCTGTCGGTGCGTAATTATTTCCAGCAGTTTGGCCATTTATATAGTAAGTGCCAGAAGGGATATTAATAATTATAGAGCCATATGTCGCCACGAGCGCTGAGCAATTTGCCCTTATGAAAGCCCCTACTTTATTAAAAGCGGAAAAGTTAGCGTTTGCGCTTGAGGTTGAATTTGGAACTAAGGCAGAGTTGGTATAAGTTGCCAGTAAACCAGTATTTGGCGTTACACCGTTAGTAGTTCCCAAATTAAATGTTACCTGGGGAAATGCTAAGGTGGACAAGTTGCCAAAGAGAAATAAGAAAATAATTCTTAAAATCACAGCAGAAAGTTTCATACAGTTTAGTTTTGGTGAAGTAAAAGTTATATGAGATAAACGTACCAAATGTATCCAAATTTCTTAAAATTAAAATTTGCAGTTCTTTGGCGATTCTCCGGCAAGAAAACGCCACGACAATGAGATAAATTCTACTTTCGTAATGTTGGAGTGATGGCGGATTGATAGATTTATTAATAACCTGGAGCTTTCCCCCTATAGAAAATGTGGTTCTTTGCTTTGACATAATCCTAAATAAGTGACTAAAATGATTTAACAATTTAGTCCAGCCATTTAGCAGGCTAATACCTTTAGACCCAATGAACAATCCTTATTGTTTGGCAGAGTCATTTGCAAGTAACATATTAAGGCAGACATAATAAGTTTCCAACCAATGATATTAATTTTTTGTAAGCCAAGCTGTTACCAACGAGATTGATCTTTTCCTTCGAAATAAATATTGAAGACTTCTTAAGGAAATATGCTGTTAGCCAAATAATTTCAATATTTATCTTCAGAAAATTTATCATTGCTTTAAAACCCTTACCTAATATTAGCTGCTAAATTATTTAATTCTTTCTTCAAAGCCTGAGTATACCCATGTCCAAATTTTAAATCAGGTTCCATATAATTTCCTTCGCCCCACTCATTCNNGTTGACAGCTTTATAAACAATTGTCTTAGAAGCTTTGCAAATTTTTCCGGCGTAGAATTTCTAAATACCCATAAATTTCCGCTCCGCGGAGAATGATCAAAATTTGGAATAATTGCGGGAAAAATATTTTGGGAAATCGGCATATTTTTTATGAAATAATTTATATACTCATCATAGAAAACATATTGGG
>PKYU01000518.1 GCA_003132765.1 Chitinophagaceae bacterium
CTTTATCATGGGGGCCCCTGCTGAGAAAAAAGTGAACTTTAGCTTTTATTGTAAAGCAACACTCAACAGTTCATAAATTTCCTGACGACCTTTTGAAGTTATAATTAATTCTCTTGAAAGGAGAGCTTTCTTAAACCATTTTCTTTGAATTAGTTTTTCTAAAAATATTGAGCCCAGTTGACCAGCCAAATGCGGCCTTCGGTCTGACCAATCAAGACATAGGCGGGTTATAGGCCGGCGATTGTTCTTAAAACCTTCCTGTGAAATGTCAAACTGACTAAACCATTTCCAGCCTTTTTCTGTAACCAGGTAAATCTTTTCAGTTTTTTTTTAAATAACCCTTTTGTTCCAGGGCTTCTGTAATTGATACACCAACATAACCTGCAAGGTGATCATAACATGTCCTGCAATATTTTATCCCGCTTGTGATATTTCGCATTTTTGATTTTGTGCCTGTATTATTATTTGCAAGGTTTGCCAATGCTACAACCATATAAGCCGCTTCGGGATTTGAGAACGAATAATACCGGTGCCTTCCCTGCATTTCAACCTTTACAATATCAGCTCCAAGCAACCTTGACAAATGGTTACTTGCCGAAGAGGCAGAAACATCAGCAACAATGGCCAATTCACCTGCAGTATATGCTCTTCCATCAAGTAAATTCCATAACATCTTCGCCCTTATCGGTTCACAAATCAAAGATGAAACATAAATAAATTTTTGTTCTGCATCCATTATTCATTCTTAAATGAAGTGTAAAAGTAATATTTAAGCTTACTTTGAATAAAATATCTTAAGAAACAAAATGAAGGACATTGAAATTTTATTGGAAAATAAACCCGGAACCCTGGCGCTTATGGGTGAGACATTATTCAAAAATAAAATTAGTCTTGAGGGTGGCGGGGTATTTCAAAACGGCGAAGTATCAATTGCTCATTTTTTGGTTGAAGAAGCAGAAAAAGCAAGGGAAGAATTAGCAAAAGTCCACATAAAAGTTGTGAGAATAAGTGATGTAATAATTCAAAAACTTCGCCAGGATGTTCCGGGGCAATTAGGTATGTTTTGCCGGAAAATGGGGGAACAAACGTAAATATTTTGACACAATACAGTGACCATTCAAATCAACTGATTGTTGTTGTTGATGAATATGAAAAAGGCAAAAAAGTCTCTGAAGAATGGAAAAAGGAATGGTGGAGCTAATAAATTTTCCAAAATAATCTAATAACTTCATTAAACATTTTATGGCTGCACAACATCATTACAAACTAACTTTAAATTGGACAGGTAACACAGGCGCCGGGACCTTAAATTATGGGGCATATGAAAGAAGTCATACAATTACTGTAAAAAACAAATCCGATATCCCATGCTCCTCTGACCCTGCATTTCGCGGCGATAAAACCAAACATAATCCGGAGGAACTTTTGCTTGCATCACTTTCTTCATGCCACATGCTTTGGTTTTTACATTTATGTGCAGACGGTGGAATTGTAGTTACAGATTATATTGACAATGCAACCGGAATTATGATTGAAACTTCAAGCGGTGGCGGGCATTTCACAGAAGTTACTTTAAATCCAATCGTTACAGTGTCGGAAACCTCAATGACAGAAAAAGCAAACGAACTGCATAAAAAGGCAAACGAATTATGTTTTATTGCTAACTCTGTAAATTTTCCTGTTCGACAAAAAGCGACCTGCAAAGTAACAGATAACTGATGACTTAGGGAANNCGAACAACAAACCGGTAACCATTTCCCTTCTCTATCTGTAGGATGTTTCAATTATAAAAGTACTGTTGTCCTTAGTTTTTCAACTCAGGACATTTACCTTCAAATAAAAATCATTACTGGTCATTCTGAAAAGTCCATAACAAACCGGGGTAATCAAANNATCCTGAGTTAGAAACATCAGGAAAGTGCCACTTTTGATTTGAGGTTTTCCTGGAGATAGCGGGGGAGCGTGGATTATATTTGATGATGGTAAGGGATTAGTAATCGACGCGGTGTTATCGCGGAGAGACGGCCGGGAAAAAATTACTTTATCAAGGTTACCGGGCCCCTATCAGTGTGTAATGGGCTTCCGTCCAAACTGTAAGAACAAATCCAGACATAAGTTTCTATAGGTTGCAGGTAACCCTTCACAGTTCCATCCCAGCCGGTTAAAGGGTCATTAGTTGAAAAAATCAGTTTTCCCCACCGGTTATAAATTGATAAATTATAATGGGATATTGCTCCTGAAAACGTTGGCTTGAATATGTCGTTATGCATATCATAGTTTGGGGAAAATGCGTTAGGCATATAAAAGTATGAGTAGCATGTGGAGTCAATTACCATAATAGAATCTCTACCTGTACAACCATTGTTATCCGTTACAGTAAGCCAATATTGGCCACCGGTCGAAACGATAATACTTTCTCTTTTGTCTCCATTACTCCATGTATATGCATTGAATTTAGCGGATGGCTTTAAGGTTACGTCCTTTTTCGAACATTTCGTAACATCTGACCCTAAAAAGCCGGATGGCCTTGGCACCGTAATTACATTAACCGTATCTATAGCTGTACAGCCACGAGTACTGGCTAAGGCTACCCAAAATATACCGGGAGTGTTAGTGGTGATTGATTCATCAGTACTTCCGTTATTCCATAAATAGTAACTATAACCATACCCTGCATCTAATGTTATACTGCTGTCGATGCATAAATTTTCAACACTATGAAAAGAAGCCACAGGGGTCGGGTAACGGGCAACCACAAAAGTATCTATCGTAATACATCCATCTTTATCCGTTGCAAATAAATCGTATGTGCCCGCTACATTTACAATTATTGAACTATTTGTCTGGCCGGTGTTCCATATGTAGCTTATGAAATCATTCCTTACGCTTAAAAGTGCCGACCCGTTTTCGCAAAATCCTGTTTGAATTGTACTATCCCTTTGCTCAACAGTACCGCCTCTTGGTATAATGACCTTAAGGATAACACTTTCTATAACGCTGTCGCAGCCATTGATGCTTGTGAAATGATGCGTGTAAGTGCCTGCGGTGGTGACGGTGGTATCCCATGGCAAATGATAGAAGTCCTCATCGCAAATGGTTTTTGATATGTTAACTTGTTGCGGAGCGGGCGAAACATGAAGGTTTAATATTGTTGTTGAATCGCAGCCCGCTGCTGCTGTGGTAGTATATGTGGCAACGCTGTCGCCGCCGCCATTTACCTGTATACCATTCCATATATAAGGCAGTTGGCGATAGCAGATTGATTCATTATCAAATGCAGCCTTACCATTTAGTTTTACTATGAATGCAATGGCTGCTGATGGTAACAATATCCCGTTATTGCAAAGCCCCGCCAAAGTATTATTGTCACTTCCCTGTTTAGCGTTAATTATATAAGTGCCCGCAGGTAGTAAAGATGAAAAATTAATGACAATGGAATTCGTATACCCTCCCCTGGCAGTGCAGTTCACCCCGGAAGCGCTGATGATGTTTGCAGGTGCGTTGGTTGTGAAATCGCTGCCATCGGCCGCAATGGAACTGCATAAAATGGGAGTGCTTGTTCTTACAACAATATTATTAGCGTTATTACAAGGTACATCCACACTGTTCAATAGCGGGCTGGAGGTATTATAGAAAGTTGCAGTAGAGCCAGCAAAATCAATTGTAAATCCCTTACTTGGTCCGCCGCCTACATAATTTCCATAGTTGTTGATCATGATAAGAAATANNAACAGCTTCGCAAAAAGAATAGCCAAACTTGCCTTTTTGTATATATGGTGTTCTTGATGTATCGCTAAGTCCTATAATTCCATTTATATTGCTACCCTGAATATTACTATTATAATTACACCTGATTACGTCGTTCGGCGTTAATGCGCTGCAATCTTTACCCGTTGCATTTATTACTGCGAAATCATAATCATCAGCAGGACTTACGGGTGTAAGTTTAAATACAATAGTACCGGCCTGTAATACATGTACCTGCAACCACACCGAATTTTTTTCACCCCCTCCCGGACCGATAAAACAAGGTGTTTCATCTAAATCTAAATGTTTGCCGGTGCCTGTATAACTATAGGGCGTGTAAAAACTGCCGCCACACAATTGTAAAGCATTGCAGGCATCTTGTTCAGGCTGGTTTGGGGGTAATTGATAAATAACCTGCGCCCTTAATTTGTTAATGTGAATAAAGCAGATGGCTAAGCAAAATAGCAACATACTCTTTATATTACATCGGTTTGCAATATTTGGTAGTTGCCCATTCATACACAAAATTATGATTTTATCTCCTCTTCGCGGAAGTTTGCCATAGGGCTTAGCGTCCGCTTTGTTGTCTTTAAGACCCGGGTTGGCGCAAGCATACCCTTCAATTTCGGTAGAGTTGGCAGGCAGACGCGCTATGGGTGACATCAAACCCAGGCAATCAAAATATTGATTCGTATTTAACAATGAAATAAAATTAAACAGAAACTTCCATTCCTTCCTTAGCAAAAGAAGAATTAGGAAAGACATACTGGCACTCTTTCTCAAGGCCATCCAGGAATTCATCATTATGATCCGGATCGTGATGGGTAATTATAAGTCTTTTTACTTTGGCAAGTAAGGCCACTGCTGCTGCCTGTTCCCAGGTACTATGCCCCCATCCTTTAAAGGAATTCTCATACTCATCGGTGGTATACTGTCCATCATGAATTAATAAGTCGGCATTTTTTGCAAACTCAACAATATTATCATCAATACCATTGGC
>PKYU01000008.1 GCA_003132765.1 Chitinophagaceae bacterium
CTTTTTGTTGCAATGGTTTGGCACATCTATTTGCTGACTAAGCCGGAGTGAGACCTTTTTACCTGAATCAATTAAAGGAAATGAAATTCAAAATATTTATTGATTTCCTTTATCTAAAGCCTGTTGTACCTTTTTAATATTCTCTTCCGGAATAGCTACCTTGGGTGAGATTAATAAACTAATTCTTTCACTCTGTGTCACTGTACCAACCATTAAGGTTTTAATCTCTGTTGGAGTAAAATTCTGTGGACGTATCTTATTCTTTTTTTGAAGAATTTCTTCTTTTATATCTTTTTGAAGTGTTTCAGCTTTTTTTAACACGGAAATGCCACTTTCAGATGCTAATATATCTAGAGTATTCCTCATGTTTATGTGGTGATCAAATTCTGCAATTAAGTTGACTATATTTTCTCGATCACGTGGATCAAGTTGTTGTGCTATTTCATAAGTATTTATTTTTTTAAAGGAAGCCAAAACAACTTCCATGGCCTCCGGCGGGATCACAAAAAATTCATATCCCTGCTCATAGTAATGTTTCATTTTCAATGATTCCATTGCCTGTGTCGGCACTATAAAAAATACCGTATTATATATTTTGGGATTATTGTTTATTTTTTCGACTGTTGATTTTACATTATTAGTTATATAACTTTGTAAATCTGATTCCGATTTTTTTGCATCAAAAATGACATACTGATTTAAAANNACTCAATTAGGAAATCTGGTTTAAATTTTCCACCAAAACCCATTGGCAAGTTATTATTATCATAATAGGTAAAGCTGTATCTGGGGGCCTTACAAAGTTCGGTTAATTGTAATTTGACGTTACCCTCGTGTTCTGCCCACATTCTGTTTCTTTCTTCCTTTTCTCGCTGAATCTTTTCCTCATCCTCTTTACGAATTCTTTGCTTTTCATCTTCGAGAGCGATTTTTGCTTCATCAAGTTTTTGGATTTTATTATCAAATTCTTTTAGTTTACTACTTTCAGCCGCTTTGAATTTACTAACCTCAGTTATTAGTTGTTGCTTTTCGTTAAGTATGGTTGCCTTTTCCGCCTTCAAATTAGTGTTCTCAACAAACATCTGGTTATTCTTGCCTACAAACTGATCTTTCTCTGTTTTTTCATTTTGAAGTTCTTTTGTCAATATTCCAATGCTCTGATCTCTTTGACTTAAATCAGCCTTTAAACGAGCGTTTTCTTCTATGATTTTTTTATCCTCACCCATCTCTTTCTTTTTGAGAATTAGAAATATAATCCCAATCAAAAGAAGCCCAAGTAATATATTTGTTATCATAATAAAATCTTTAAATTATCTAATAAACTGGATTGTATTTATGAGATCTCAATAGCAATAATGCCAAGATAATAAATACAATAACTACTTAAATCTACTTATTTTTAATGAACATGTCAATCAATATTGATACCTTAAGTATTATAGGTATATTTAAAAAGTGTTATTTATATTATTCCCTAATTTTCAAATAGTTTTAGTTCTTTATTTTTTTGCTTACTAGATTCATACCTTTCATATATAGCCTGCTCCACAATTCTCCTTTCAGTTGCATAGGTTTTTCTTGAATACTCTATTACTTCGGTTTTTGTTAACTGTTTTTCTTTTGTAATTGGCAAGGTGTATGCGCTGAATGGTTCTGAAGTAGTTCCGTCAATTAATAGTTTTAGGTAGATACCATATTGAGGTAATCGAACAAAATCTTCTACATCGAATAAAGAATTAAATTCCGGCTTTAGAATTTCTGCATCATTTGCACCAATGCGAAAAGTAATTATTGTTCCGACATTTCCGAATATAGCTTTTCGGATATCCTCGTGCAGCTGGTCTATGTATTGGTGAGTAAGAAAGAGGGATAATCCATACTTTCTTGATTCAGCCAGGATATCAGCAAAAGATAATGTTAGAAATGAATGCATCTCATCTATGTAGAGATAAAAAGGGGTACGCGTATGTATTGGTTGTTTACTTCTTTGAAGGGCTGCTGTTTGAAATTGAGTAATTACCATACTGCCTAATAACGTTGTGGCATCGTCGCCTAAATATCCTTCNNCGTTTGCAATAAATATCTTCTTTTGATTCATAACATCAGCGATTGTAAATGATGATCTTTCCTGTCCAACAATATTTCGCAAAAGTATATGGGTTTGGAATAATCCAACTTTATTTACAATCGGAGAAGTTGCTTCACTTTTAAGCTGAGGCGACATTGAATTAAATTCTTTGTACCAAAAATCAAGTAAGGCGGTATCGGTAACAAATTGCAATACCTTTTTTCGGAAATCAAAATCAATAAGTAATGGTTGAATATCTAATAATGTTGCATGAGGATAGTGTACGAGTGTCAAGATAGTGTTTCGTAAAATGTGTTCTAATCTAGGTCCCCAGGAATCAGGCCATATCCGCTTAAGTGTAGAGACGATATTTGAAGCAACAAGATGGCGTTCTTCTGGTTCAATGTTATACAATGGATTAAATGCGATAGGATAGGTCGTATCACACCCATTTAAGTAAATTACATCTTTAATTCTCTCTCTGGGTATAAAATCCAAAATACTTTCTGACAAATCTCCGTGTGGATCAATGATCCCTATTCCTTTACCAGAATGAATATCTGAAATAGCCATGTTTAATAACAAGGTACTTTTTCCAACTCCTGTTTTTCCGATACAATAAATATGTCCAGCTCTGTCCTTTTCTTTAATTCCGAAAGTTTGATTTGTATTCCGAAAGTTAGTTTTTCCGATTCTTGTTATATTCTCCATATTCAAATACTAAGCCTGAAAACAAAATGCCGTAAGAGAGGGAGATTTTATTTGTAATTCAACCAAATAACAGCCAAGTAAATTGTATATATTTACTTCAATTTACCTAATAATCCACGCTATATTAAAATAGACTAGTAATGGATTTAACCTTGATAATTTCACTAACCTAATATACTATTGTTAGTAAGTTTCAAAACACAGTAATTTTGCTTTCAATTTTTACTTACTTATTATGAACTTAACGGATAACGAAAAACGAGATGTAGTCAAATACTTAGAAGCTGGGAAGCCTCTTCCTGAGAAGTATCGCTTTTTGTTATTTGGTGATGCCCGAGAAGTAGAGCTTATCTGGAATGGAAAGACAAACGAGGTGACTAATGTAGTCTTACCTTTTCAAGTAATTGAACAAATAGATGAGCCAAGGAATGATGACAAGATTGGTTTCCAAAATACTCT
>PKYU01000345.1 GCA_003132765.1 Chitinophagaceae bacterium
AGATATGAACTGGGAGAATCCAAAACTAAGGAATGAGGTATATGATATAATGAAGTTTTGGGCAGACAAAGGTATCGATGGCTTCCGAATGGATGCTTTCCAATTTGTAGCTAAGGATACCACATGGCCCGCCTTTCCGAAAGGGTTTGAAAATAATTTCTCCCAACTGTATGCAATGCAGGGAAATCTTTATGACTATTTGCAGGAAATGTATCATAAAGTACTGAGTAAATACAATGTAATGAGTGTGGCTGAAGGNNCTAATTCATTTACAGATGCGCATAACCTGGTGGATTCCAACCGTCATGAATTAAATATGGCTTATGCTTTTGAGGGAGTTGATATTGCAAAGCCAGAAGGGTATAGCCTTTTGCATTTCAAAGAGGTATTCACCCGCTGGGACAGTGCGTTTGCTAATGAAGGATGGTTATCTATTTTCCTCGCAAATCATGACCAGGCAAGATTAGTAAGTCGCTTTGGGNNCATTATCGTCTAAAATGCTGTCAACATTTTTATTAACCATGAGGGGTACACCTTATTACTATAACGGCGATGAATTGGGAATGACCAATGCGGGATTTACAAAAATTACAGACTATCGCGATATGCCTACGCTTAATGAATATGAACATTTAATAGCTAATGGTGGAAACCTGGATCAATTTATGAAACGAATCCGGTTTACATGCAGGGACAATAGCCGCACGCCTTTCCAATGGAATAGCACTGCAAACGGAGGATTTACAACTGGCACCCCATGGATAGAAGTGAACACGAATTATAAAACGGTAAATGAAGAATCGGAAAATAAAGATCCAAATTCAATATTAAATTATTTTAGAAACCTTATTCAATTGAGGAAAGGCAACCTCACATTGGTATATGGAAAATATATTTTGCTTGATAAAAATAATCCTGATGTGTATGCTTATACAAGAGAAATGAATGGGAAAAAATTTCTCGTTGTATTGAATTTTAAAAGTAAACAAGCAACTTTTCACACGGGATTAAACATGAGTAAGGCAAGATTGCTATTGGCTAATTATATTAATCCATCCAAAGGAAGTACATTGAAGCCTTATGAAGCGGCGGTATACCAATTAAAGTGATTTCATAATTTTACTGGTGAGTTGCTCTTCATACTTCCCTCCACAACTAATGGAATAAGGTATTATTACCAGGCCCCGAAGTAAGTTTTCTAAAAATATCAATTCAAAACAGCATTTTTACCAACGGTCTCTCCTGGCATCTCTTTAATTTTCTGAAGAGTGGAAGCGGAATTTAGGTCAGCAATTTAGCCCTATGACTGTGTATATATACTTAATTTATTAATCCTATCAAATTAATCCGCATAATTTCTATTATTCGGGGCAATTATTTCAGTGATTTTTAGTTATTAAATATTGGATTCCATGAAATGTATTGTCCAATGTCCTGGTCCTATGCAACCAATTCTTTTATATTTTATTTTATTCACTTCCGCCGTAATTATTTTAGGCATCCTGACTTTATGTTATAAAAATGATAGAAAGAAAAAGGAAAACTTATTTGTACGATTGAGCAGGGAAGGATCAGCAAATAATCTTACTTTTTGTTGCCAGGAGATGCTTCAAAATAAAGTATTGGGCTTTGATGGAATCAATAGGAAAATAATGATCCTGGAAAAAGTAAGGCATCAATATAATTGCGATTTAATATCACTTGACGAAGTTCAAAACTGTGCTGTAAAAATCTCCACCGGTTCTTCAAACTCCGATATACCAGATTATTCTGAATTTGGGAATAAACTTCAATCGATCGAGCTTCAGTTTGAATTTAAGAGCCCGACTCCTGCCACTTCAATTATCTTCTATAATAGCTCCATTAATTCAAGGAGGGAACAGGCCATACTGAGAGCAAAAGCAGAATATTGGAAAACAATGTTTTCGAAGATCCTCGTTAAGAAAGTTTCGATTACTGAAGGTTTTTCAGCGTACAATCTTCATCAGTAATACTGCATTACCACCATCCCTATTTTTATTTTTATTTTCGGAGTAAATCCTTTCTTTTTTAATTTGTATTAATTAATAGCCATGATGCTCAAAAAATGAACATTATCTCCCTTTAATTATTTCCTTCCGGTCTAATCCTCTTGCAAAAATCCATGCTACACTTATGCCAATAATAGCTACTCCAGATAATGATGCATCGCCTCCAAATTGAATTAATGGCCCGCTGAAAAAACTACCTGCAACTGTGGCGATACCAGCAGTGGCATTAAATAAACCCATGGCTGTTCCTTCGCCTGACGGAGAAAGTCTTGCCGTTAAATCAGTAGCTGAAATACTTATTAAGGGCCATGCTATCACAATGCATACAAAGCCTGCCAATGCAATATAAATTTTGGTTATCGGGAGAAAGAAAATAATAAAAATAATGGCAAACCCAATAAGTCTCATGATTAGGCCCCATCTGTAAACTCGTCCGGATCCATATTTGGCGGCCAGCTTCGCTCCGAATATATATAACATAATAGATACTCCTGCCGAAACGCCATAGACCAGGGCAGTAACTGTGGGGGGAATATTGTATGACTTTCTTAACACAACAGGAAAATAGGCAAAGAAAGCAGCGATACCAAATGATAACATAAACCAGGAAAATAAGAAGCGGCCAAAACGGCTATTGGCCAAATTGCCTATTTTCTTTATCTCGCTCCATAAGGTTTGGATGGGGTAATGGATTGCATTACTTTGTTGTTCCATTTTTCCGAATGATCCCAGGAAATGGAAATCCCTCATCTGAGGATTTTTTTCCAAAATAGAGGAAATGGGAAAATCCGAAGATTTAACGGCAGGTATTCCTTTTGTACCCAGCCAAATTGCCGGTAATAGAAGGAGAGCTGATACAAAAAAGCCCATTCCAACATTTGAAACGAACAAACCCGCAAGCATTAATCCAACTACCTGCCCGGCTCCATAAAAAGTTTGCAGCCATCCTATACGTGGTTCCCATTCCTTTTGAGGATTGAACTCTACCACGAATAGCGTAGCCACTGTTGAAACTGCTGCTATGGCGGCGCCTGCAGCAAACGATAAAATCATCCAAAACCACAAACTGGTTAATACTGAAATAACAGCAAAAACTACGAGCAGTGCGACAAATCCACCATAATAAATTCGTTTGTGCCAGTGAAATTTATCGGCCAGTTTTCCCCAAATAATGGAACTAAGCGAACCAAGGCTGAAAGCACCCGCCACTAATCCTACCCAACCCAGGTGATGCGAATAATCAGAAACCATTAATGGTAATAATACGGGCAGCATTCCATTTGATATGATGCCTAATAAGCAATACCCAAAGTACCACGTTAAAATCCATCTACGCGGTTGTTGCACAAAATCTCTAATTCTGGTAATCCTCTGTTCTAATCTTTTTTTGAAATAGGCTTCCTTGATTAAGAACATTATTTTTCGTGTTTATCCAATTACTTGAAACCTGTATTATAACCTAGTCAAATTATTTATGGCTTGATTGTAATTTATGAAGATAGCCTATTTGGTTAGTTGTTTTCTTTTACAATATTGCGTAAGGATGGGAACCTATTGGCTTCTAAATAAATGAAATCAAATTAATTTTCCTCTTTACTAAAGAGCAGGACAATTTATGCATTTGATGATAAAATACAGATTTTCCAATGAAATCAATTTCATATTTGGATCTTCAGCCGTGTTTATCCAAGCAAATTTCATCCTATATATTTTCCTGTGCCATCCGGGTATCCATTCTTAAAATTTCCTTCATAAGTATCTTCTCCTATGGCATTACCTTTCCCCGATGCTTTCCCATCTTTACAATCTCCCTCATAGGTTCCCTGGATTTCTTTCATTTTTACTGTACAATTTGTTTGTTGTGCATGACTATAATTCATTGATATCAAAAGAAAAAAAACAACGATTTCATTTGAAGAAGTTTTGAGTTTAAACTTGGATACATTTTAGGTATTCATATTTTCAAAATAGCAGAAGTAATTCCTGATAATAACAAAGGCTGTCCTGGGAACCAGGACAGCCTTTAATGCTGATTTATTCTGTTNNACTGTTTTGTTAAGCAAGCCGGCATCAGTAGCAGACAAAGTTCCCTGTTCACTACTCAAAGATAGCTGGTAAATAAAATTACCGACGATCGTTAGCTTGGTTTTGTGTGGAACCAGGGTTGCTCCCGGTAGCTTGATAGTTGAAGTCCATGAATAGAGGCCAGCAGTCTGAGCTCCATAATTTTTAGGCAATTTAACAGGTGAAGACGCGCTTGCATAATTAAATATGGAGCTTACTCCGCCTGAATTGGAACTTACCGCCAGATAGGTAAATATGAATTGAGAGCTGTCAGAAGCAGTTCCTGATGCAGTCAGGTATATGGTGTCGCCTACATTTACAGAAT
>PKYU01000375.1 GCA_003132765.1 Chitinophagaceae bacterium
ATACTCTCCCTGGTTTATTTGCAGCGTAATATCATCGAGGGCTATTACTTCATTTGCCTTTCCTTTATTAAAAACCTTGGTGATATGTTTAAAAGAAATCATTTCTTAAGACCATTACATGTGAATATTACATTTTTAAAATTATTTTACTTCACCATTCAAAGAATGAATCCAGGTTCATTGCAATAAACTCCGCTATATCGTCAATATCGTTTCAGCTGGCTACTCACTCTTGGCAAGGCCACAATCAGCAAAACAAAATNNCTACTTCCTGCAAGCACTAAAAGAATTTGCATACCAATATTAGACACATTCAACCATATACGCAATGCATCCGCAATCAGTACAGACCCGAGGCCTGTGATCACAATACCGATCCCCATATTAATATCAGCAAAACCCTGGTATTGTGCAACCAGGAAACCGCTCAGTGCAGTAAGCCCATTTGCTATGGCAAGGCCTATAATTTTAATGCTATCATTATTGATGCCAAATGATTTTGTCATGATCGGATTATTACCTGTGGCACGCATGGCAATTCCGAAATCTGTTCTCAGGACATAGTAAAGCAATAATCCCAAAAAGAGTATGATAACTGTAGCGATCAATAATTGGTTGTATAAATCATTGGAGAAAAATGTGATAGAGAGAAATATGGTTGGGATATTAATGAGAGGAACATTCGATCTTCCAAGTATGATCAGGTTGATCGAATAAAGGCCGGTCATAACAAGGATACCGGCAAGCAATGCATCTATTTTAAGTTTGGTATGTATCAGGCCGGTGCAAATGCCGGCAACTGATCCGGCAATCATACAAACAGGCAAAGCCAGCAACACAGGCCAGTGCTGAGTCAAAAGAATAGCAGTAACGGTGGCGCCTAATGTATAACTTCCATCGGTGGTGATATCTGGAATGTTGAATACTTTCATGGTGATAAAAATACCCATGGCCATCGGTCCCAGGCATAATGACAATTGCAGCGCCGTTAGGTAAAACTGGCTCATTGCACTGGTTGGAAATTTGAAGGTATAGACAATCCGAATTTTTTGGCAACCTCCGGGTTATATACTCTTTTTCGCACTTTTACCATTTCCCAATGCATATCCTTTGTACTTTTCGTTTTTAAATATTGGGCAGCTTGTTCTCCTGCCTGGTATCCCCATTGATAGATATCTGCACCATAGGCTGCAAGTGCTCCCCTTGCAACAAGCCCGGCTTCACTGGTAAATATGGGAATATTTTTCTTGCTACATGATTGAACAATCGTTTCAAAAGAAGAAAAAACAACGTTATCCGGATTGGCAAAGAAAACGTCAATATTTTTTGACAATAATGAAGCGGTTACAAGTTGAACATCGGCAGATGAATTTACAGGAAGATAAATAAGATTTATATTATTGTCTGATGCCAGTTTTTGAATACGCTGCATTGATTCAACTGATTGCGGCTCTGACTGATTAAAGACCATACCTACCGTTAATTTGCCCAATTTGGATTTCATGATTTTTGGAATCAATAAAAAGGAGGTATCTATATAATCCAGCGTTTCACCTAAACCAANNTTTCATTAAGGTCGGTGTAGGAGACACCATCATAAATATTGGAATGTCTTTAGTATTTTGTACAGCAGTAATCGTTGACAAAGATGGATTGGTGGCAATAAGTGAAACTTCCTGCGCAACAAAATATTTAATGATTTGGGTTAGTGCCGGTATGTTACCCTGGGCATTTCGATAAATAATCTTCAAAGTGCCATTTTTTTCATCAAATCCGTTTTTTTGTAAGGCATCAAAAAAACCTGTTTTTGCCTGTTCTATCGTATTATCCTCAAAAGCATCAGCAAATCCAACAACAGGGATCTTTGAGTCCCGGTGCGTGCATCCAGCTAATAAGCAAATTACAGCGCTTATAAGAAATAATTTTTTCACTTTATGCTTAAGTTTTTAAGAAATAAATCCTATAAAATATCCACCAGTTAATTACTAAAAATAAGAAATTAAATGTGCTGGCATCGTTTGATCCAGAAATATATTTGTCAACTGCTACGATTTATCCTTATAATTCACTGAAATAATTATTTCATTTCTTCTGTTTACTAATTGAAAAGGAGGATTATATCCCAAAAATCGCATAGGCCCAACAGTATCGATACCTTTTGCCTTTAAACTCTATTTAAGTTTTTCTGCGTATTTCAGGATATCATTACCGGATGCAAAACCTCCAAAAGTTATCGCAGCAACATATTCAGGGGCAGTCTGTGAAATAGTTATTGGCTGGTGGTCGTTTGGTTTAGGAAGGGTTGTTTCCGCGAAAGCGGAAGGCATTACAAAGCTCATCTACGATCCTCTCTCANNCAAAAATGTATGCTGCCAGCTTACGGAATCCCGGACAGGAAATTCTTTGTAAGCCTTTGCAGCTGACTGAATGCTGGCAATAGCTGCTGGCGGAAAACCTAATTTCAAAATCAGGATGCTTAAAAAGCACATTGTATCGCTGATACTCTATCTTTATTGGCAGACATAATAATGTAAACCTGGAGTAAGATTACAAATACGATTATTAGGATTAATATTATGAAACCTCCTTACATATACCATAAACTCCAAAATTGTAACAATTAGGGTTATCAATTGTTTTTGGAGGAGGCAATAAAATTAAAATGCAGCTATCCAATTATTTTTTTGACAGGCTTATTCAGGATTGACCATCCGCTTCCCTTTGGCCAAATGCAATTTCCCTTCCCATGATACTTTCATCTTCAATCCTTGCAACCATTGTATAACCGAGGAAAGGCAGGGTTACCCTAATTGCCTTGTTCTTTATCATCAAAATTTTTCCATCAAGGGTATATGAAATCCCCTCGTTGATATTCCTTTCACTCCTCACATTTACCTCATACTTTTCCAAGACTATTTCCTGATGATCATTGGTAAATTCTCTGATTAACTTAATTTCATCTTCGCTGATTATTGCAGGCATTCCCATCCAANNCCATCCAATAAAGCACACTTACAATACATTTTGTTCTTTTGCTAAGAGCAAAAATATCATCTTCGGTCGCCTTTACGAATACATAAGTCATAAATAAAGGCTCCTGCATAATTTTTCTCCTCAGCAATGAAAGTTCATTTCTGTTACGAAAAGGAACAAAGTTCTCAATTCCTTTTTTAGTAAACAGGTTAGAAACTTTTTTTTCGCAATTAGGTTTAGTATAAACCACATACCAATTCTTCTGCATAAAATTTTTTTAAAAAATTTAGTTTTTGCAGCATTTCAAAGGATTGAAAATGATATTGGAATAAGAGCGGGATTTGGGTACTCTTGGTTATATCTTAATATATTGAAGATTTCTATTTTTCAGTGGATAGGATAATTCGATATTGTAAAGATATTAATAATTTTTGTATTCCCTAATTAATTATAAAAAAAATTATTTTCGGATTCCAGGCAAAAACTATTTTAATTTAAAAAATTCCTTAGAAGAACATTATCTTAATAAAAAACTTTATGTTGTGACATTTTGATAAACTTCTCCCTTTAATTAGAAGGCCAAGGCTATTATGATATTTGTCATTTGATGAATTTGGCTATCAGTAATGCGAATATTTATTATAACTATTTGATAATGAATATTTAATCTTATTTCCCTGAAATACTGTTATGATAGATGAAACTGATCTGAATATTCAGAAATAAAAGTTATTTGGGAAACCTACTCGATTCCCTTTTTAAACATTATCAATAAATAAGGTCGCCTTAATTTGCCTCATCAAATTATTCATCATCTTCCGAGCTAGAAGAACTCATAATAGAAACTGAATTGCTTAAGAAATTGAAATCATCTTCAAATGCGGCTTTCTCATCATCTACTGTATTTTCAGCCTTAGGGTTCACTTTGCCGACAGCTAATTTTGTTAGAGAATCATCTATGGAATAAGACTCATGTAAAGTTTTATTAAGCTCAGTTGCAGGAAAATCTAATTTTAATTCAGTAGCGTAAGCATGTACGGTTCCATAACCAGCAATTTTATAGTGTCCTATCTTTTGTGCTGATCCAATAATAGCCGCATCCAGAGCCTGTGGTGTCATATTTTCCTCTATGATTTTCTTGGTTTCCTTAATTAAGCCCCAAACACCCTTTGATGTTACCCTTGNNCAAATTTGAAAAAAATCCTTGCTCTTCTTCACCCTCACCTTCTTTCATCATATTAGCTTTTATCTTATCAAGACGCTTTTTTTGCAATTTTGCCAGTGCCAGGTGATTACCAACGGCCTCTCTTAATTCAGGCATATTGGCTTTTTCAATTAGTAGGGGAAGATTCTTGATTATTTGTTTTTCTGCTGAATACAAGTCAAGTATTTCATGTTTCAAGAGATCTTTGAGGTTGATAATTTTATTCATAACATTTTTTTTATATAATTAGAAATTCAGGTAAAAACCTTGCCTTAAATATTTGCCACAAAATTCATACCT
>PKYU01000422.1 GCA_003132765.1 Chitinophagaceae bacterium
TCAGCTAAAATCTGATCTAAGGAGGTAATGCTTCTTTCTAATTTTTTTTCGAAAGTTGCTTATTGGGGTCGATTGGATTTTTGCATAATTAAACTATCCGCAGGGTAATTAGCTTCGATTTGTTTCCTTGATTCGGCAGTCCAGCTTGCAATTGCCATTTTTTGAATGTCGTTTATTATTGCATCGCGGTGGATAAGTGTGAAGGAGGTGAGCGGCATGTCACCACTTTTAACTTCCTTATTAATATTATCGAATAATTTATACTGTCTCGCTATTTTATAGGAGGCGAATTCCGAGAAATTCAATTGCTTTTTCCCCCCCATTATATGATCATTCATAAACCACGCTACAGGTTGCACGTGCCAGTACCAGGGATATAGCGAATTATTACTATGACAANNCATTGCAGGAAACTTTTAAGATATCCTCCACTTCAGCTGGCACTGTGTATTTTGAATTGATGTCATTAACCGAAATTACTGCACTGGTATTTTTGGAGGGTCTGAAAAACTGAATAACTATCAGTGCAATGAGCAAGAATATTAATGTACTTCTAAGGTACTTTTTCATGTTTTTATCAATTTCATTATTTATTGGTTAGGATATTACCCGTCATTTGCGGGGGCAGTGGCAATTGCATCATGGACAAAATGGTAGGTGCCAAATCTGCCAGTTTTCCTGGCTTTAATTTCCCTTTCCATTCATTATCTATAATGAAAAAAGGCACTGAGTTTTTAGGTCGGGCTGTATTGGGTGTCCCATCTTCATTTATTAAATAATCAGCATTTCCATGGTCAGCTGTAAGAAAAACCATATATCCATTTTGAAGCGCAGCGGTCACAATTTTCCCGACACATTTATCTACGATCTCCACGGCCTTTATTACAGCATTCCATACCCCGGTATGTCCCACCATATCTGCATTAGCAAAATTCAGGCAGATAAAATCAGCTGATTTTTTTTCTATCTCCGGCAGCAAGGCATCTGTTACTTCATTTGCGCTCATTTCAGGCTGAAGATCATAAGTGGCTACTTTTAGGGAAGGTATCATTATTCTGCTTTCACCCTCAAATGGCAACTCTCTTCCACCGCTGAAGAAAAAAGTAACATGAGGATATTTTTCAGTTTCTGCAATTCTAATTTGTTTCATATGGTGCTGAGCCAATATCTCTCCCAACGTATTTTTCAAATCATCCTTTTGAAAAATCACATGAATATTTTTATACCTGTTATCATACAAAGTCATTGTTGTAAAATCTAATTTTAATGGCTTCATGCCATATTCCGGGAATGCAGTTTGGGTAAGGGCTTCAGTAATTTCCCTGCATCTGTCTGTTCTGAAATTAAAACAGATCACAGTATCACCATCCTTCATCTGGGAGCCTGGCGTAGCGGCATTTATTATTGGTAAGAGAAATTCGTCTGTAATATCTTTTTGGTAATTTGAACCTATAGTTGAAAAAATGTCACTGCTTATTTCTCCTTTCCTGTGCACTATAGCATCATAGGCAACTCTTACTCTTTCCCATCTTTTGTCCCTATCCATTGCATAGTAACGGCCAGTGACCGTAGCTATTTTTCCCGTGGTTTTATCCAAATGTTTCTGCAAACCGTTTAAAAAATTCAAACCGCTTTTGGGATCAGTATCCCTGCCATCGGTAAATGCGTGAATGTATACGTTTTCCACATTTTTTTCCTGACAAAGGGATGTAATTGCCTTTAAATGATCAATGTGAGAGTGAACGCCACCATCGCTGACTAATCCCATCAGGTGCAATGATTTATTATTATCCTTTGCATAATTAAGGCTATTAAGAAGTACCTCATTCTTTTGAAATTCTCCTTTTCTAATTGCTAGATTAATTCTTTCTAATTCCTGGTAAACGATGCGGCCGGCACCTAAATTAAGATGGCCCACTTCACTGTTTCCCATTTGCCCTGCCGGCAAACCTACATCTTCTCCCCAGGTAACCAGGGTAGTGTGCGGATATTTGTCATAAAGTGAACTTACAAAAGGGACATCAGCGTTTTGAATAGCATCACTTCCTTTTCCTTTGCCCAGGCCCCATCCATCCATTATTATAAGGATTACTTTTTTTGCTTTCATTTTTCAAAGCTAATTATTCAGGGTTTACAAACCGTAAATTGTTTAATTTTACAATGAATAATATTTCAAATTGGCATAATTTTTCAATAAGCTAATAAAATCTATTCTTATGAAAAAAATTTTACCTGCCTTATTATTGCTAATCTTCGCGGTCTCTTTTAAAGCCATTTCTTTTGATGAAATAGTTAAAGCCTTTAAATCCGGGAATGCGGTCCGCATTTCAGTTTTTTTTGATAATACTGTGGAAATTTCCATCTCTGAAAAAAGCATTCCGTATAGCAAAAGTCAGGCAGAACTTGTTTTACGTGATTTTTTTTCGACCAATGAGGTACAGGATTTTGAAATTATTCACCAAGGTGATAATTCAGGATCTCAATATTGCATTGGTAATTTAATGACCAAAAATGGTACTTATCGGACTACAATTTTTGTTAAACTTAAAGGCAATAAACAACTGATTCAGGAAATTCGTTTTGAAAAATAAGTTTCTGTAGCCTCCAATCCCAACTGCAATAACAGGTTTTTTTTACAAGTCACAAAAATTCAGGTTCCCAAATATTTTTTATATGATCTATTCTTATGATTTCGAAAAGAAACTGAATGAACTTATCAGTAGCGCTCTTGAGGAAGATATAGGTGATGGAGACCACTCAACTTTGGCTTGTATTGACCCACTTGTAGAAGGAAAGGCTGTTTTGAAAATAAAAGATCATGGAATAATTGCCGGAATAGATATTGCTGAGAAAATATTTTCTTATACAGATCATTCATCCATGTTGACAAGACATAAACAGGATGGTGAATTAGTAATTCCTGGAGAAATTGCTTTTGAAATTGAAGGAAAAATTTGCCACATCCTTTCCACTGAACGACTTGTTCTTAATTGCATGCAGCGTATGAGCGGCATTGCAACTTTGACCAAAAAATATGTTGAACGCCTTACCGGGTACCATACAAAATTATTGGATACGAGGAAGACCACGCCAAATTTCAGGTTACTTGAAAAAGAAGCAGTGCGAATAGGAGGCGGTTTCAACCATAGGTTCGGTTTGTATGATATGATAATCCTTAAAGATAATCACATTGATTATTGTGGAGGTATCGAAAAGGCGATCAACAAAGCATGGCAATATGTGCGGGACAAAAAACCGGGATTGAAAATCNNGTAAAAAATGTAATCCGAATCGGGAAGGTTGATCGAATTATGCTGGACAATTTTATGCCTGAACAAATCGCCGAAGCAATTCAATTAATTGGCGGGCAGTATGAAACGGAAGCCAGCGGAGGGATTAATTATGAAAATATTGAAAAATATGCGGCGACCGGCGTCGATTTCATCTCCAGCGGGGCCATAATTCACCATTCAACGAGCCTGGATTTGAGCCTAAAAGCCCATTTAATACAATAATATGTCAAAGAAAAAGTTATATAATGCTGATGGGTTCATTTATTCCACTGACCCTGATTTTAGAGCAGAAAAAAAAGAAGAGAACATTTCTTCATTGCCAGTACAGGATCAATTGTTGAGAATTAAAGTGGATAATAAACTTAGGGGAGGAAAGGTTGTAACAATAATCGAAGGTTTCAGTGGTCCGGAAAAAGACCTTGAGAAGCTTGGTAAAGAACTCAAATCTTTCTGCGCCACGGGAGGTTCTGTAAAAGATGGTGTAATAATGGTGCAGGGAGACAACCGGGAAAAGATTTCACAATGGCTGAACAAAAATGGCTATTTAAAGGCAAAGTTATCGTAGCTTTCCTTTTCGAAATCAAAGGCAAAAAAATCAAATTTACCACTTAAATAATTTACTGATTTTGATAGCTTTATAACAAATACTTAGGTGTATGATTTCAAAAATATCAGAAGGAGTTACTATTAGTGTTGAAACATTTTATCAACCGGAATACAGCAACCCTGTTAGGGGAGAATTCATGTTTGCATACCGCATCACGATTGAGAATAACAATTCATTCCCAGTTCAATTATTAAGACGACACTGGTATATATTTGATAGCAATTCCGAGCACAAGGAAGTTGAGGGAGAAGGCGTTGTTGGTGTGCAGCCTCACATAAATACCGGAGAAAAATACCAGTATGTTAGCGGATGTAGCTTAAGAAGCGAAATGGGGAAAATGCATGGTATCTATTTTATGGAAAACAGCAATAATAAGAAAACGTTTCTTGAAAATATACCTGCGTTCGAAATGATTGTTCCTATAAAGCTAAACTAGGTCCTCGGTTTATATTTTGCCTTATTAAAAATTTCATTTGCATCGGTCTCCATAAGCAGCGATAAAGTTGTTTGTGGGAATTTTTCCAAATATTTTTTTACGATTTTCATTCCGATGAAAGCCCCGATATTGCCGGGGGCTGCATCGCCAAGTTCCTGCGTTTTAGGACTTTCACCAATATAGTTCTTGGTAATATTTGGATCTGAATTATGAAGTAGGTCATTATTTAAAAAGAAATCCCATATCACCGCTTCATTCTTGTAAGAATCTTTTAATTGATTCTCAGTATATCCAAAGCAAATATATTCAGGTGTTCGGGGTAAAAACATGGTAAGTAAATATATTCTTTTCCCTTTCTCAATCATCTGTTCAATAAGAGCTTTGCCATCACTTTTATCCGGATAAAGGTCATCAACTATATTGCGCATACAATTTACCGGTATATGAATGGCATCAAAATTATTTGAGAGATAATCGGGATACTGCTCCTGGCCTTCAATGCTTCTATACAGGGAAAAGTTTTTACCAAGGTGAAGCTGCAGGCCAACCCCTAACCCATCCGGCGTAATGATGTCACCCTGGGTGCCAAAAGATGTTTCAAAGTTGGCGTTGATAGGGCCGATGAAAGTAATTAATGACTTCGGTAATTTATATTGCGGGAAATAATAATTCACATATTTCAATGCAGTTTTTATTTGATCGGTTTCTTTTGAAAAATCTTTATAAATCAAATCGGATGAATCCTTAACTGGCTTGTAGTCGTGGATAAATAAACGGATAGCGGCATCCTGGGCATTACCTGGGATCAATAAACTATCCATGTCAAGGCCCAGAATATTTTCAACATAATCAGGAGTAAAACGTGGATATTTTTTTAATAGCCCGGAAATAGATGCTGCAACATTTGCCGTGTCTATTGAAAAAAAATCGTTATCGAACCGCTTTAATTCAAGGCCTACTTTTATTCCGGATACATCTGGAATATTATAGTTATTTCTGCATGAAATAAAAAGAAAAATACAAGCAAGAGGAATTATTATTTTCTTCATACCCCAAATAAAGGAAAAAAAATGTAGAGCATATTGTTAATTGAAAAAACCTTTGACATTTTATTGAGCTAATTTTACATAATGAAAATTATTCTTGCGCAGCAAAATTATCATATTGGTAATTTTGAAAGCAATACGCAGAAAATTATTGAGGCTATAAAATCTGCAAAAAGCAGAAATGCAGATCTCATCGTTTTCAGCGAAATGAGTATCTGTGGCTATCCTGCAAGAGACTTCCTGGATTTTAATGATTTTATTAATAAATGCTATCAAAGTATTGAGACGATAAAGCGATATTCTGGTGGTTTGGGTATTATTGTTGGTTCACCTGATCGCAATCCGGTGCGGGAAGGTAAAGACCTTTTCAATGCCGCATTTTTTATTTATGACCGTCAAATTATCGGCATCGCACATAAGACTTGTCTGCCCAATTATGATGTTTTTGATGAATACCGGTATTTTGAACCTGCCTATGATTGGAATATTATCAGGTTTAAAGGAAAAAAAATTGCGCTTACCATTTGTGAAGATATTTGGAACCTTGGTGACAACCCGCTTTACCGCATTTGCCCAATGGATATTTTAATGGAACAGCAGCCTGATTTCATGGTAAATATTTCTGCTTCACCATTTGATTACACGCATATAGAAGATAGAAAGGCAACCATTAAATCGAACGTTCTAAAGTATAAAATTCCGCTGTTATATTGCAATGCTGTTGGCAGCCAGACAGAAATCGTATTTGATGGCGCTTCGCTCGTTTTTGATAAAGATGCAAATCTTTGTTATCAGCTATCCCAGTTCAGGGAAGAAATTGCTGAGATAAAACTGAATGATGATGGTACCATCGCCGTCCCTGTCATTGTGGACTCACGTTCCATGCCGGATAATCTTTCAGACCCGGTATTTTTTACTCCGGCAATGAATATTGCCCAGGTTTACGAGGCTATTATTTTGGGGGTTAGTGACTATTTTAAGAAGATGGGTTTTTCAAAAGCGATCATAGGCAGCAGTGGAGGAATTGATAGTGCTGTAACGATTGTATTGGCCTCCAAAGCACTTGGTAAGGAAAATGTAAGGGCAGTATTAATGCCTTCGGAGTTTTCAACTTCCCATTCCCTAAATGATGCAGAACAACTTAGCCAAAATATCGGCAATCCTTACGACATTATTCCGATAAAGGATATCTTCTCTCAATTTATTAAGGACCTGAAACCTTTTTTTGAAAATTTACCTTTTAACATTGCGGAAGAAAATATTCAAAGCCGAACGAGGGGCAATTTGTTGATGGCACTGGCTAATAAATTTAGATACATTTTGCTTAACACATCCAATAAAAGTGAATTAGCAACCGGCTATGGAACCTTAAATGGAGATATGGCAGGAGGTTTGGGCGTTATTGGGGACTGCTATAAGACCCAGGTATATGAGCTTCNNTGAATATTATTAATAAGGCGCCTTCTGCAGAATTAAGACCAAACCAAAAAGACAGTGACAGCCTCCCTGAATATGACATACTTGACAAGATATTATATCAGTATATCGAAAAAGTAAAAGGGCCCAATGAAATTAAAATGCAGGGATTTGATCCGATTTTGGTCGAGAGAATTTTAAGGCTTGTAAATATTAATGAATATAAACGCAACCAGTTTTGCCCGATTATTCGTATTTCTCCCAAAGCCTTTGGTGTAGGCAGAAGAGTGCCAATAGTTGCTAACTATCTTAACTAATTTGTAAGAAATCATTTTTTGGGAAGCTATGGTTGTTGTAACAAATATTTTAAAAGATAAGAACTAAATTGCCGTAATCAATTTTAAAAGACAATTCTCAAATTATATGGAAGCATACATCATTGCCGGATTCAGAACTGCTGTAACTAAATCAAAGCGCAGAGGTTTTAGGTTTTATCGACCGGATGATTTGGCAGTTGAGGTTATAAAGGGGCTGCTGGCAAGCGTTCCGGAACTAGACAGCAAAAGAGTAGATGACCTGATTGTCGGAAATGCTGTTCCTGAAGCTGAACAGGGATTACAGGTTGGCAGAATGATAAGCGTTAGAGCGCTTGGAATAGAAGTTCCAGGTATGACGGTTAACAGATATTGCGCAAGCGGACTGGAAACAATTGCCATAGCGACTGCTAAAATAAGATCAGAAATGGCTGATTGCATTATTGCCGGTGGTACTGAAAGCATGAGTTTGGTACCCACCTCTGGATGGAAGACCGTTCCTGCCTATTCTGTGGCTTCAGAAACACCTGATTATTATTTGGCAATGGGATTAACTGCTGAAGCAGTTTCAAAGGAATATAATGTGAGCCGCGAGCTTCAGGATGAATTTAGTTTCCACTCTCATCAAAAGGCTTTGAAAGCGATCAACAATGGATATTTCAAAAGCGGAATTTTACCAATACCTGTAGAAGAAATTTATGTGGACGGGCAAAATAAAAAACAAAAAAGATCATTTGTAGTGGATACCGACGAGGGGGTACGTGCTGATACTTCTATGGAGGCCCTGGCTAAATTAAAGCCTGCTTTTGCATCTGGAGGGACAGTTACTGCGGGCAATTCTTCACAAACAAGCGATGGAGCTGCTTTTGTAATTGTAATGAGTGAAAAAATGATGAATGAATTAAGACTTAAGCCTATAGCGCGTTTGGTTCATTGCGTGAGTGCAGGGGTACATCCGCGTATTATGGGTATTGGGCCGGTAGAAGCAGTTCCAAAAGTTTTAAAACGGGCTGGAATGAATTTATCCCAAATTGATCTGATAGAGCTGAACGAAGCATTTGCGGCCCAGGTTCTGGCAGTAATAAAGACTTTAGAACTTGATACTTCGAAGGTTAATATAAATGGAGGTGCAATCGCTTTGGGACATCCGCTTGGGTGTACAGGAGCTAAACTTACGATTCAAATAATCAATGATATGAAGCGACTTCAAAAAAAATATGGCATTGTCACCGCATGTGTAGGTGGAGGACAAGGAATTGCAGGTATAATCGAAAACCTTTAGCAGGCAAATTGAACAAATTCTTACCAATTGAAAAAATTCCAAATAATAATTTTGGAATAAAAACCACATGCCCTTTTGTCTCTTTTTTTTTGTTAGCATAATATTTGGGAACTCACAGCTGTAAATAGCTTAAAAATCAATTTTATTTATGAATACAGGAAAAGAATTTGAAAAATATGCTGTAAAGCATAAGGGCATCAGCAGCAATTTATTGCACGGATATATTAATCACAATATCACGAATCTGACTCCAAATATTATTGAAGAAAGGCCAATGAATGTTGCTGTCATGGATGTTTACAGCAGGCTTATGATGGATAGGATTATTTTTTTGGGATATCCTGTAAATGATGAGGTAGCCAATATCATAACAGCTCAATTGCTTTTTTTGGAAAGCACGGATAGGACGAGAGATATTCAGTTATATATTAATTCTCCGGGAGGGGGAGTTTATGCCGGATTAGGATTATATGATACGATGCAATTTGTTTCCCCCGATATATCCACAATTTGCACAGGAATGGCCGCGAGTATGGCGGCTGTATTGATGGCAGCTGGAGCAAAAGGCAAACGAAGCGCATTAAAACATTCCAGGATTATGATGCATCAGCCAAGTGCGGGGGCTTCCGGCCAGGCTTCGGATGTTGAAATAACCGTAAATGAGGTGAGAAAGGTGAAACATGAGTTATACGAAATTCTTAGTAACCATTCCGGGCAATCAATTGAAAAAGTTACCAAAGACAGTAGCAGGGATTATTGGATGACAGCCGAAGAGGCAAAAAACTATGGTTTAGTAGATGAAGTATTGGTTACAAATGCAAAAAAATCCAAAAAATAAGACAATCAACA
>PKYU01000278.1 GCA_003132765.1 Chitinophagaceae bacterium
GGAAATTTCTTTGTAAGCATTTTCCTTTCAAATCTTTATTAAAATATTTTGCTAAAGTTAGAGAGACTTTACCTATACTGATTTTTGATGTGCTTACTACAACTGGGATGAAAAAAATCACTTCTTTCATAGTATCTATTCATCTTCTGCCTGGAAAGGGTTAGTCATTTTCTTCAAGTGAGGAAATGTAACTATCAAGACAATTAAAGGAATAACAAACGATAGAATAGTCCATTTCCCTAATACAAGAAAGACCGCCTGATTTATGATGAATAATCCCAGGTAGGTATATACCGACCACTTTTGCATGGTCCAAAGTCCACCCATACAAATCAGCCCGATGATTGCAGAGAATCCTAAATAAGGAGGGTACCAGGTTCCGACTACGCTTGAATCTGATGAAAAAGTCAACATTAACCCCAGGACGCTACCAATAGTACCCACCAGGCAGACAATAATGAAAGAAAGCGGTCGCTTTTTCTCGCTTTTTTCTTGTTCAGCCTGTTCAATTTTTTTTTCACTTACCATAAAAATTAGATTTATTTTGGATGATGTTCATTAATGGGCAGAGAATAGTTGAATCAGGATTCCAATCGGGAGATTTGTGGCTTAAAATTAATAAAATTCAACATGTTTTTCAATTATTAAAAAGTTACCAGGTTCGGGCCTCATAACCAATCCTTTATATTAAATAACCACTTATAGTAATTTAGGGTTGGTAAGATATAATGCCTCTCAAAGCTCCCGGGAATAATGATATTCTAAAGATTCATTCAAAAAAAACAGGAACGGATGCATTAATTCCCGCCAGGTGATTAACATTCCGGTTTGATTTAAGATTACACCCCTCACTATTTTGGACTTGTAGTAACAGAACCTGCGCCATTATTATTCTTTATCCATGTATCATACTGAGGAGTGCTGCTCCCTAATCTTGTATCGTAAAGTGATTGAGAAGGAGGAAAACTAATTTGATCATTTTTAGTAGCTGGTACAGGTTTGATAACAGAAATTTTATTCTTAATTACCGGTGCAGTTGCAAAAACAGGTAAAGTGGAATCAGCGTGTAAATCGTTTGTTTTTGTAATGTCTGTTAAGGAATGTGTCGTTGTCTCAACCGGTTCATTTTTTTCAGGGATAGAAGTAGAGATTTCAGGTTTCGATTCCATGGCCGGCATGTTATTCTCGGCAGTTATACCGGAAGCAGCGGGCATATTGGACAATGCATGCGTTGTTGTAACCGGAGGCGCCGTATTTTCAGCAGGTAAATTTGCAGTTTCCGGCGCAGAAACATTGGCATGTATGGTGGTTGCTATAGGGCCTGTGGGAACAATCGGTGTATTTTTAACTGCAGGAGTGTTTGCTAAAGATGGTTCCGGATTGGTTTCAGGAATTGGTTTTATTTGCGAGCTAACGGTCGTATTTGTATCAGTATTATTCTGAGGTCGGGGATAATACTTGTCCAGCAGCGGGTGACCAGAACTTTCAGTAGATTGAGAAACACCCTGCAATAAAAATAAAAAGACGAAAACGGCAAGGAACGTTATTATTTTGCTTAGCATACAAAATATTTTACTTAAAGTTATTTAATATTCATGTCATAATGTTGATCCGGAAAAAGTTTATACATATTTTATAGATCAATAATAATTTTTACACTCCTGGCCTTTGAAATAATCCCAATTCTGAAAGTCTTGTCATAACCTTGTCTCCCCTGGCATTTGAATATTTATTTTTCACATTAATGCAACCAACTGTACTACGTGCCATGACATTAAGGGTTACGTGATTATTACGCCACCACTTCTTCAATTCTTTTTCTAAAACAATTTAGTTCTCCGAATGTTGATAAAAGAAATTCTTAAAATGATATTCTTTGATTCATCAGACATTCAATCATGGGAGAGATTTTACAAGACTAATTTTATCAACAGCCTGACAGGTTTTAAATCAGTGAACCTGATTGGCACCATCAATCGGAAGGGGCAAACTAACCTCGGCATTTTCTGCAGTATCATCCACATGGGCTCCAATCCTGCATTAGTTGGCTTTCTGAACAGGCCACCCAAAGCTGCCCCTCATACGATCGCCAATATCCGGGAAACGGGTAAGTATACCATAAATCATATACATCCTTCCTTTCTTGAGAAAGCCCACCAGTCAAGCGCCAAATATCCTGAACAAATAAGTGAGTTTGAGGAAGTGGGCTTAACTCCGGAATATACAGAAAGTATAGTTGCACCATTTGTGAAAGAGAGCCGTGTTAAGTTTGCGTTGAGTTTGGAAGAGATTATACCGATAAAATTGAATGATACGTCCCTTGTAATTGGGCGCATACAAATTATAAAATAGAGGATGATATTATGTTGGAAGACGGTTTTCTTGAGCTGGAGAAGGCAGCTTCCATATGCAGCAATGGAACAGATGGCTACTATTTGACTTAGCTAATTGGACGCTATGAGTATGCTAACCCCGGGAAAAAAGCAAGAAAAATAATGTGAATCTTTAGATGATTCAACTTATTTTTATATGGGTGGAGATGCCTATCTTCATCAGGTAAAATTGAATGAAAAAATTATCCCTGATTCTCTTATTATCATTAGTATTTATTAATGGATGCAATACAAAGAAATCTTTCCTGACAGTAACAACTTTTGCCGGCAGCGGTGTCATGGGTTCAGAAAATGGCAAAGGAACCGGAGCAAGTTTTGCAAACCTTATGGGAATCGCCTCAGACACGGCAGGGAATATTTATGTAGCCGATACGCACAATAACCTGATCCGAAAAATATCTCCTGATGGGCTGGTAACTACCCTTGCTGGCAGCGGCGCTGCCGGCTCAAAAGATGGAAAAGATACTTCTGCATCATTTTTTTATCCCGGTGGTGTAGCTGCAGGTAAAGACGGATCAGTTTTCGTAGCTGATACGCATAACAATCTTATACGCAGAATAAGTCCTGGCGGCATTGTGACAACTATGGCCGGAAGAAGGACAGACAGTTCTGGCAATACAAATGATAGTTCAGTTCTTTTTGATAACCCAATCGGAATTGCGGTGGATTCAAACGGGAATATTTATGTGGCTGATTGGGCCAATGATATGATAAGAAAAATTAATCCTGATGGCAAAGTAATGGATTTTGCTGGTAGCGGTACTCCGGGGTCAGATGATGGATTAGGTGTCAAGGCAACTTTTTACCTGCCGGGAGGAATTGCAGTCGATTCTGCACGNNCCTGCAGGATATATATATGTAGCGGATACTTACAATAATATGATCCGGAAAGTAAGTCCTGAAGGAGAGGTAACCACATTGGCAGGACAGAAGACAAAAGGCCATGCTGACGGAAAGGGCAATATTGCATCCTTTTTACATCCCCAGGGAATTGCAGTGGATCACTTTGGAAATGTATATGTAGCAGATATGGGCAATAATAAGATACGCAAGATATCTCCTGAAGGATACGTTAGTACCTTGGCAGGAAATGGTTTGCGCGGTGCTGTTAACGGTCGGGATACAACCGCAAGTTTTTTTCGGCCATATGGAGTAGCAGTAGGCAAAGATGGCAGTATTTATGTGGCCGATTAGTAAAACAACCTGGTGCGTAAAATAGGAAATTGAAATATTAGATTTTTAGTTTGAAATAAAACCAATATGAACATTAAAAGAAACATTGTATTCAGCGGATTATTGATCCTGATTTATTCAGGTTGTGCAAAAAAAGAGAATAACAGTAATGTTACACCCGTTCCGGTTACTACCAACACGCAGCATATATCAGTACTCACCCAGCATAATGATAATACCCGTGCGGGCCTGAATAACCTGGAAACAAGTCTTACTACATCCAATGTGAATGCGGCGAAGTTTGGCAAGTTGTTTATCCTTGTAGTTGACGACCTGGTATATTCGCAGCCCCTGATGGTTGGAAAAGTTGGAATCGGATCCGGCACACATAATGTACTTTTTGTTGCAACGGTTAATAATACGGTCTATGCTTTTGATGGGGATGATAGCAGCCTTTACTGGAAAAAGAATTATACTGTCAGTGGAATGAGAACTCCCAATTCCCATGATATGTCTTCAGGTTGGTGCAACAACTATACTGATTTCGCTAATAATATCGGTATTGTGGGAACACCGGTCATTGATTCTGCAGCTCAAACCATTTTTTTTGTAGCCCGAAGTACAGACGGCACACATTTCGTTCAGTATTTACATGCCGTAAACATTACTAACGGAAATGAACAATCGGGGAGTCCGGTTCCTATCACTGCGAGCGTATCCGGAACCGGTGATGGAAATGTTGCCGGCGTAGTTAATTTCGATCCTTTGCGGAATAATCAGCGGCAGGGATTGGCACTTGTGAATGGTACAGTGTATATCAGCTTTTCTTCTCACTGCGATTGGAATCCCTATCA
>PKYU01000395.1 GCA_003132765.1 Chitinophagaceae bacterium
AACCAAACTATATATTTTCAATTCCTTAAACATGACCTGAATTGTTATCTTAACAAAGTGATATCCCCTGTTTTCCGGTATTTTACTCCATTGGTAAATACCACATCCAGCGTGTAAGAATACACGTCAAGGGGCTGAAGTTGCCCATTGAAAGTGCCATCCCACGAACTCTTGATGCTGTTACTTTCAAATACCATCTGGCCCCAACGGTTATAAATTCTCCATTGCATTTTTCCTATTCCAAATCCCTCAACACTGATACGACCATTCAATCCATTTCTTCCGGGTGTAAATGCTGATGGAACAGCAACTACCGGCTTTATTATTGAACTTACTGACTTGCAGGTGTCATCACTACAACCCACATCATTTGAAGCCTTCAGGCAAACATTGTAAGTAGCCGTAACAGGAAAAATATAAGAAGGGTTTACAGCTGTTGAAGTATCTCCGTCACCAAAATTCCAAACATAATTTGTAGCGCCAACAGATTGGTTTACAAAATTTGTTATTGTATTTTCCTTTGGAGGATTAGGGTTATAGGTAAATGAAGCAGTTGGAATTGGACTAACGGTAATTGAAAAAGTTGATGAGTCCACCTGGTTGCAGGCAGTGGAATCATAAGCCCATAATTTTACCAAATAAGTTCCGGGATTGCTGTAAAGATGAGATGGATTGTCTTGTGTAGAAGTATTGCCGTCTCCAAAATCCCAGAGGAAACTAAGACCCCCTTTTGAATTATTTACAAAAACTGCATTATAAGGAACACATCCGCTAGAAGGGGTAGCAAAAAGTGCCTGCAAAGTCGGAGAAAGCCTGATAGTAATCGAAGTATCTTCCGGAGAATTACAAAAAGTCGTATCTATTATAGAAAGCTTCACAACATAAGTTCCTGCGCTTGCATAAGTATGCATTACCGGAGGAGACTGAGATTGGGTAACCTTTGGAGAATTGTCGCCAAAATCCCAGGTAAAAGTATTTGGATTAAATGTTCCCAGGGTTGCCGTAGAAGTATTTGTAAAGCTATATGAAAGGTTCGTACAGGGGAGCAATTTTGTCGGAACAAAACTTAAGGAGACTTTATTATTTCCTACTTTAATGTGTGTAAACGCGGAATCTGAAATATTACATGATGAACTGTCAATAGAAATAAGCTTTACAAGGTAATACCCGTCTGCATTATAGGTGTGAGATACATTTGCACTGGTTGTTGTATCGCCTGTGCCGTCACCAAAACTCCAGTAATAAAGCTTTCCTTTATTCAGGGTATCAGAAAAATTAACTAAAAGCGGAACACAACCAACAGTATCGTAAGGCACCCCATCTATTGAGGCTCTTACACTTGCCTGAACTCCGGAAAAATTCATCGCTATTTTTAACATTCCCAAGTTACATTCACCACCTGCTGTGGCCTTATCTGATGTCGACCATGCGCCTGCAGACCCAGGCCAGGCAACAGTACGGAAACAATTGGCACAGAGCGCCTCATATATTACTCCATTCTTATCGAAACGGCTTGTGCCTCCATCTACGTGATCTCCAAACGTTACCGGATTACCCCCTTCCGGAGGGTCTTCCTGCCCAAAGAAAGTTCCATATAATAATGAATCGGCATTCTTTTGTAAAACAATAAAATAAAAATCGCTTCCTGAAACATCTGTCTGGGGCTTAATGGCATTAGAAGTAGTAGGCATCCCCAACGTATTTCCTTCATTGAAACCCGTATTTGATTTCCCACCCCATCCCGCAACGTAAACATTTTCGCAACGATCTACCAGGAATGCCGTGATAGAAATATTGGGCAATGTGGAACCTGATCCAAATACAGTGGAATAAACATAACTACTTAGATCTGGTTGCAACTTTGAAATAAATTGTTTAGAATTTGGGTTTGAATAAATGCTGTTTTCCCCGGGAGCTTTCATTACCGGCCAACTTCCGGTAGTAGTGCCCGTTACGTATACAAAACCAGCTTTATCTTCATCGATTCCATATACCTGGTCAGCTCCCGGCGTTCCTAAATAAGTCCCTTTTATTGCAGCAGTTCCGGTGCTATTAAGTTCAACAACAAAACCGTCACATTCACCCCCCGAGTTTGAGGAACTGATGACACCGGAAGCAGATATTCCAGGGAGATCAGTACTGGCAGTTCCTCCACCAACATAAACATTATTATTTTGATCAAGTGCTAAAACATAAGCCGCATCATTTCCACTGCCACCCAGAAATGTATTCCAAATTATCCCGTCACAATTGGGTTTAATTTTTAAAACCACCCCATCCTGCAGGCCCCCAATATTGGACTGAAATGCACCGGGAGTAATGGTTGAATCGTAGTCGGCAGATTGCGTGCACGAAGCAAGATAAATATTATTAGAGGCATCCAGTAAAACCTCGCTTCGTGCATCATCACCATAATTGCGCTTCAGGGCTATTCCCCCTCTTCCATCATCATCCCTAATATTTACTCCGTCTTCTCCGGATCCACCAATTCTCATAGATCCAAAAAGAGCGCTACCGGTAGCATTTAATTTTGTAACAATAATATCCCAACCGCCACCAGGGCCTATTACAGCTGGTAAGGAAGCCGGAAAAGTTGGATAATCCGATGAGGTAGACCTTCCTGCAATAACCAGGTTTCCTTGTGGATCTACCACTAGACTATGAGGCTGGTCTAACCCACTTCCTCCAATATATGTAGCATAAATCCTGTTTTTCCCATCGGGAGAAAGTTTAATAATACCGATATCGAAATTTCCGTTAAACGTATTATCATATGCGCCAAAAGAAACCGGAAAACCGTTATCAAAAACAATACCCCCTCCGAAAAAACTTCCATCGGGGCCGTAAGTTGCCGTAAAACCCCAATTATCAGCAATGCTACCCGAATAACTAAAGAATATTTCAGTGGGGTCAATAATCAGCACCTTTTCGGGATCATAATTTTTTACTTTAAACCTTACCACATCTCCATCAACCATATAGCGGCAATCCAATTCCTGTCGGCTATTATTAACTACCTGGTAGGTGTAAGGTGAAAGTTCTTTATTATCTCCAAGTGACGTAGAGACGATAAGTTGTTTATCCTTCACAGAAACCTTATTCGCCCCGGTGTACTTCATAGCGATTTTATTTATGTCGGCTCCGGGGTGAATTATGCAATCATATTTAAGATTGCTTCCTGCATCTGAATAATACCTAACATCTATTCCGGGATAAACATCCTCATAAGTAACGCCCCTGAAAATTCTACAATTTGATGCCCATTTAGATGGATCATTGCCAATAAAGTAGTTATTAATGGTAGGTGAGGCCTTATCTGGTATAATTGTTGGTTTCTTTGAATTCAGGAATTTGACGTTATAAGCATGAGCATGTATAACACTTAGTGAGTTATTCTTAACTGCAATTCCCATTGCCTCGCTGTGTCTTTTTTCTTTAATATTTTCAAGATCCTTCGGGTTATTTTGGTCAATAGTGAATCCATTTTCCTGCAAATAGAATGCACCACTACCAGCATTACTTTTAAATTTTACCTCATTATTCCACTGTCCTTTGTTTTCAATAAATTCTATCTGTGAATATGCTTTGTCTGCGACTAATGCTCCAGTAATTAAGATAAAAAGGAAGAAATACGGAAACTTTAAAATTTTCAAGGTAAAAATTTGTTGTGTTACTAAAAATGGATTAAAAAGTTTAACAGGGAATGTTGGAAAATATGATTAGCAATTCTATCCTAAATTTACGAAACAATTGTAACAGTAGTTTGAAAAAAAACTGCTTCGTCATAATTAATACTCAATTAACAATGCCTGACAAATAATTGTTCACGAAATCCTGCTCCAGGAATTTTCCCCCTTCTGAAGTATTAAAAAACTTCTCAAAGCTAAATTTTCTTCTGATGAAATCAAAGGGTCCTGTCCGATAATATTTTCTGCTTCATTCCTTGCTATTTCAAATATTTTTTTGTCACGAATTATGTTGGCAAGCTTAAGATCAAGTATTCCGCTTTGCCTCGTGCCTTCGATATCACCGGGACCCCGAATCTCAAGGTCCTTTTCTGCAATTTGAAAACCATCGTTTGTCGCACACAGAATTTTAAGTCGTTTTTTTGCATCTGCTGATAACCTGATTCCTGTCATTAAAATGCAATAACTTTTTTCGCTTCCACGGCCAACTCTTCCCCTCAGCTGGTGAAGCTGAGGAAGACCAAATTTTTCAGCACTTTCTATAAGCATTACGCTTGCATTTGGTACGTTTACGCCTACTTCTATAACTGTAGTAGAAACCATAATTTGTGTATCTCCTTTAATAAAGCGTTCCATATTTACCTGTTTTTGAGCTGCCTTTTGACGGCCATGAACCATACTAATATGAAACTGAGGTTCTGGAAAAAATGCCTTCACTTCTTCATACCCTTTCATTAAATTTTCAAAATCCAGTTTGGCAGATTCTTCGATTAGTGGATAAACAATATAAGCCTGTCTGCCTTTTTTAATTTCATCTTTAATAAAATCCATAACCTGCGGCCTGTTATAATCCATTCTGTGAACCGTGGTTACAGCCAGTCTTCCGGGTGGCATTTCATCCATAATACTATAATCCAGATCTCCATAGGCTGTCAGAGCAAGCGTTCGGGGAATGGGAGTTGCAGTCATTACCAAAACATGAGGACTTATTTCGTTCTTTTCCCACAATTTAGCCCTTTGCGCTACTCCAAACCGATGTTGTTCATCAACGATAGCCAACCCAAGATTTTTAAAAATGACCGTATCTTCTATAATAGCATGAGTTCCTATTAATATTGCTATTTCTCCAGTTGCGGTTTCCTTCAATATTTCTTTTTTTTCTTTTGGAGATGTAGAACCTGTGAGTATAGCTACCTTAACAGGCAGATTCCCAAGCAATGATTGTATGCTCCCAAAATGCTGTCGTGCGAGAATTTCTGTTGGCGCCATGAAGCAGGCTTGGAAGCCATTATCGGCAGCAATAAGCATACTCATTAAGGCAACAATTGTTTTCCCGCTTCCTACATCTCCCTGCAAAAGCCGGTTCATTTGCCTGCCACTCCCGATATCTTTCCTTATTTCCTTAAGCACTCTTTTTTGAGCATCTGTCAATTCAAAGGGAAGATTTTTTTTGAAAAACTCATTAAAATAATCACCTACTTTACTAAATATCCAGCCTTTAGAAAAAGTGTGCCGCTTATACCTGGTTAACCCCAACCGCATCTGGGAGATAAAAAGTTCCTCAAACTTCAACCGCCTTTCAGCTTCTATATATTCATGTAAGCTGGCAGGGAAATGTATTTGTCTAAAGGCCTTGTACCGATTTAGAAGANNACAAGAATTTGGTTGGGTAAATTTTCAGAAATATCCTTTTCAGACAACAATTGAAGCAGGACGTAAGTGAGTTTTGAAATTTGTCTCCCACCAAGATTGCGGGCTTTCAATTTTTCTGTTGTTGAATATACCGGTTCGAGGAACAAACTTTTTTCGGGATTACCTTCAGAAATCGCCTCCATTTCAGGATGTGAAATTTGGGGCGTATTCATAAAAAACCCGGCTTTCCCAAAAACTCTGTACCTGCTTCCAACATGTAATATTTTATGTACCCAATTAATACCCTGAAACCAAACCAGTTCGAGCTCTCCTGTTGCGTCATACAAACTGGCAACAAGTCGTTTCCCGCTTTTTTGACCAAGTATTTCAATAGATGATATTTTTCCCAAAACTTGTACATAATCCGTATCGGAATTAATATCGCGGATATCCGTTATTTGGGTCTTATCAATATGACGAAAAGGAAAATATTCAAGCAAGTCATTAAAAGTGAAAATGCCTGCCTCCTTTTTCAGAAGATCAGCTCTTTGGGGACCTACTCCCTTTAAATATTCTATTGGGCTGCTTAGTATGGAATTTTTACCTGTAATTGAATGATATTTTTCACAAATATAAGTTCTGAAAAAATAGTCGATATTCAACTAGTATGTGCAGCAGAAATATTTTTGTATCACTTTTATTTCGTATTGATTGTAAGAATTTCTCAAAAAATAATATTATCAGGGTTTTGCAGAATCAAATACCGGATTCCTCACTTTTTATTACAATAAAAATGAAAAAATCCAGTTCTATTGAATTGCAGTTTTCTCTGAAACAAGGAAAATGTTAAAAATTCCTTAAAGGAAAGAAGAAAGAAGTAATTATCTTCGGAAAGGTTTAGGAAGATTTAGTATAGAGAAGTATCTTCGGTCTCTTTTGAAAACGGAGTAAACATTTTTTAAAAGAAGTCTTAAACTTCAGCTAACCGTACTATGAAAAAATAGTGATCTTTTTTAAGACCACGATATACTATAAAATGTTGTTTTAACCCCCTTAATCAATCTGAATGAAGAAATCATTTAAGAAATTGTCTTTTTTTGCCTCCTCCATTTTTATTTTTTTTATCCATCTGCCATTTGTTTTTGCAAAATCGATAGGAAACAACAAGCCCGTTCCTAATATTTCAATGGCTACCCGCAGTTTAGTTCATGATAATAACGGTTCGCCTTCCATTTCAAATAATATTAATGTTTACGATAGTTTGCATCTCGGCTCATTGGAACTTACCAAACAAGCCTTCAATTTTGCTATGCTGGGTTTCAAGACTCTTCGTTCAATGGGAAAATTGACGAATGATTCTGTTATTTCCATCATCGATTTTAGTTTGTCTTCTGCTAAAAAAAGATTATTTGTGATTGATATTAAACATTGCAAGGTTCTTTTCAACACATATGTAGCCCACGGCAAAAATTCAGGCACTGAATACGCCAGGGAATTCTCTAACAATTCCAGAAGTAAAAAAAGCAGCCTCGGGTTTTATGTTACAGGCGATACGTATAGCGGAGATAACGGTTATTCATTGCATCTTGAAGGGGAAGAAAAAGGCATAAATAATAATGCATACAACAGGGCAATTGTGATGCACGGCGCTCCTTATGTTAATGAAACCTACATTAAAAGTAATGGATTTATTGGCCGCAGCTTTGGATGTCCGGCCGTTCCGCAAAATATCTATAAGCCCTTGATAGATCAAATTAAAAATGGAAGTTGCCTGTTTTTTTACAGTCCCACTCCTTATTATTTTTCACATTCCGAAATTTTGCATCGGGCTAAAGGAGCTATAAGCTGATATTATATTTGATATTTTTTTTATTGATTATCTCTTCCTGCCTTAAATCAAAAATTAGCTTTAATTATTTTGATTATCCCGCTGTCGCTATCTTTATTGGACATAATTGATTTGACATGCTAAAAGTTGGCGTTTTCGGTGTAGGCCATTTAGGTAATTTTCATCTTAATAACTGGAAGGAAATTGGTTCCGTTAAAATAATCGGATTTTATGATCCGTCAGATGAAAATTCCAATGCTGCGATAGAAAAATATGGCCTGAAAAGATTCAAAAATGCTGCAGAACTTCTGGACGAATGCGATGTTGCAGACATAGTGGCCCCTACGACCATGCATCATGAATTATGTAAAATGGCTATCCTGAAAAGTAAACATGTTTTTGTTGAAAAACCATTGGCCAATACTATGGATGAGGCCCGGGAAATCGTAAAACTGACCAAAGAGGCCAATATAAAATTGCAGGTCGGCCATGTAGAAAGATTTAATGCAGCCTTTCTAGCGCTTAAAGATTATTCGCTCAAGCCAATGTTTATTGAAGTACACCGACTGGCCCAATTTAACCCCAGGGGAACGGATGTTAGCGTTATTCTCGATTTAATGATCCATGATATTGATATTATCTTAAGCCTTGTGCAGAGCAATGTAAAAAATGTGTATGCCAATGGCGTAAATGTATTAAGTGATACCCCGGATATTGCCAATGTACGCATTGAATTTGATAACGGAAGTGTCGCAAATCTTACCTCATCCAGAATCAGCATGAAAAAAATGCGGAAAATGAGGCTTTTTCAAAAGGATTCCTATATAAGTATTGATTTTCTTGATAAAAAAACAGAAGTGATAAAATACAAAACACCTTCCGATACTAACGTGTTCACTTTTGATATTGAAACAAATACCGGGAAAAAAACTATTGCTATAGCTGCCCCGCAGATCCATGAAAATAATGCCATCAAAGAGGAATTACAGAGTTTTGTTGATTCCATAACAAATGATTCTCCAGTAGTTGTAAGTGAAATTGACGGCTACCGGGCTATGGAAGTGGCACACATAATTCTTGAAAAAATAAATCGTAATCAAATAAACTAAAAAATTACCCGCGAAATTGGCAAAGCCACTTCACCCTGCTTATTATGCACTCAGCGATTTTGCAGCTGCATCTTCATCGTGGTTATTGATTTTTTTCCTGAATCTTGGTTTTCGGGAAAAATTNNATTGTATACCGATTTAGAATTTTTTATAGTCTTAATCCTTTATTCCCTTGGATGGATAATACTCTACCAGGTATTCGGAGCATATAAAAATATTTATTATAAGTCCAGGTTAAATGAAATGTTGAATACTTTTTTAATCACCCTTACCGGATGTCTATTAATTTTTTTCTTTTACTTCATATTCGGTAGCAAGATAAATTTTAATTTTTTCTATTCTGTATTTTTTACTATCCTGTTCATTCAATTTTTTATTACCTATTTATTCAGGTATACTTTTTTATCCATCGCACATAATCAGTTGCAAAAACAAAAAATCTGGTTCAATACAATCATTATAGGATCAGGCAGCTGTGCACTTCAATTATATGAATCGATCATTAACAACAAAGAAAAAAGCGGATACAAAATTTGTGGGTTTATTAAACCAGAAAATTCTAATTCTGATATGCCTGGCGGAAATAACCAACTGTTAGGATCTATTAGTGATTTATCTTCAGTAATTGACAAGTTCAAAATTAAAGAAGTAATTATAGCCCTTGAAAAAAAAGAAAAAAAAGAGTTGGAAAATATTTTGCAACTTTTATCTGAAAAGGAGGTAAATGTTAGAATGGTCCCGGATAAATTGGACATACTTAGCGGAGCAGTCCGAACGAGTAATGTAATGGGTATTCCTTTTATTGAATTACACCTCGGATTGATGGAGGCGTGGCAACAAAATATAAAAAGACTTATAGACATAAGTATTTCAGTACTTGGGCTTATTATTCTGTCGCCTTTAATTTTTTATTCCGCTTTGCGAACAAAATTTTCATCAAAAGGAGGAATAATATATTCACAGGAAAGACTGGGATATAAAGGACTTCCTTTTATTATTTATAAATTTCGTTCCATGGCAGCCAATGCTGAAAAAGACGGACCGATGCTCAGCAGTGAAATGGATAGCCGCGTTACCCATTGGGGAAAAATCATGCGGAGATGGCGACTTGATGAATTGCCACAACTTTGGAATATCCTTAAAGGTGAGATGAGCCTTGTAGGTCCGAGGCCTGAAAGAAAGTTCTACGTTGATTGTATTGTGAAAAGCCATCCTGAATACAAATTACTTTTAAAGTTGAAGCCTGGTTTGACAAGTTGGGGAATGGTAAAATATGGCTATGCAGAAAATGTGGAAGAAATGATCGAAAGAATGAAATATGACATTATTTATATTGAAAATATTTCATTAACATTAGATTTAAAAATTATGATACACACCATGAGAATAATATTTTCCGGAAAGGGAAAATAATTTTCCGCAGTATCTGAAAAAAGAGCGACTGACCCATTCCTTTTATAATAAAACTATCTTTATTTCCAATACCGGTAACCATTTAAGCAGGTACAATTATTTTCTATATTTGGTGAAATAACTATTTTGAATAAATCCTACTTTTTGATTTTTTATCTTTTTAATTTCCAGGTAAATGCCTTTTGCCAAAATAATAAAACCTATTTTCAGCAAAAAGTTGATTATAAAATTGACGTAACGCTCAATGATGGTGATAATACACTTGATGGATATGAAATAATTAACTATACCAATAATTCAGCAGACACGCTGCGTTACATTTGGTTTCACCTTTGGCCCAATGCCTATAAANNTTGGCAGGACAGATTTTTATTTTAGCGACAATAAAGAACGGGGATATATCAACCGGCTAGATTTTAAGGTAGAAGGCATTGCCGCGCAGTTGGAGGATCATCCACTATATATTGATGTTGCCAGGTTGATTTTACCAGATCCCCTCGCTCCCGGTCTTACAATAAAAATCACGACGCCATTTCATGAAAAAATTCCCTTTAATTTTTCAAGGGGAGGCCATGTGGGAAACACATATCAAATAACTCAATGGTACCCCAAGCCTGCTGTTTATGATAACAAAGGATGGCATCCAATGCCTTATCTTGACCAGGGAGAATTTTACAGTGAATTTGGAAATTTTGATGTGAGCATAACGCTACCTAAATACTATATTGTTGCAGCAACGGGCGAATTACAAAATGAAGATGAAAGACAGTTTTTATTAAATAAATCAAACCAAGTTTCAAAAAATGAAATTTTGGGTAATAATAAAATTACACCAATCATAAAAGGCAGACAACGATTCATAAAGAAACTGATTTTGCCTCCTGTTAAAAATGGAGTAAGTTCCGCAAAAAATCCCACTCGGGTAAAGGAGTATGATAAAGTTTTAAACAAGGAAAACTATAAAACCTTAAATTATCTCCAGGATAGTGTCCACGATTTTGCCTGGTTTGCCGGAAAAAACTATCTCGTTCGTCACGATACTATGATGCTTCCTTCTGGTAAAATAATTGATGCGCCNNGAACATAGTATAGAGTATATAAAATCTGCAATAAGAACAAGAAGTGGCTGGCTGGGGGAATATCCATATAAAACGGTGAGCGCCGCTGAAGGCAAAATGGGAGTTAATGGGGGAATGGAATATCCAACTATTACATGCATTACTCCTTTATATAATCGAAAATCTCTCGAGATGACCATTGAGCATGAAGTGGGCCATAATTGGAATTATGGAATCCTTGCCAGCAATGAAAGGGATCATCCATGGATGGATGAAGGAATGAATACTTATTTTGATAACCGATATAAAAAAATAAAATTCCATGATACGACAGCGAAAAAAGAGGAAGGAGATTTTATTGAGAAAAAAATGTCACTTAATAAAACTGATCTTTATTATAAAACTGAAATCGCTTATAAAAAGGATCAGCCTATTGAGACAAGTTCGGAAGATTTTTCAGCCTTAAATTACGGATTAAGCGCTTATTATAAAGCAGGTATCTGGATGGAAGGGTTGGAGAATTATATTGGCGAACCTTTGTTTGACAGTTGCCTCCACCAATATTATGAAAGATGGAAATTTAAACATCCATCACCGGAAGATTTTAAAATGGTAGTAGCGGAGGTCAGTAATAAAAATGTAGACTCCGTCTTTTCACTGTTGCAAGAGAAAGGGAATATTGAACCCGAAGTGAAAAAGGGTATTAAAGTTTCAGCGCTATTTAATTTCAGAAATACAGACAAACATCATTACGTTTTTCTTTCCCCTTCATTGGGCTTTAATTATTACGACAAGGTTATGGTTGGGGCACTTGTCCATAATTACACTTTGCCTGAACCGGCCTTTCATTTCCTGGCAGCGCCTATGTTTGCCACAGGAAGTAATACTTTCACAGGGATTGCAAGAATAGGGTATAATATTTTGAGTTATGGATTGATAAGAAAAACTGAGTTTTCGCTTAGTGGCGAAAAATTTACAATGGATGAATATACAGATTCAGCAGAAAATAAAAATTATATGGGATTTTCAAAAATAGTCCCGGCAATAAAAATCATTTTCAGAAATAAGACTGCACTAAGTACCATAGAAAAATCGGTTCAATGGAAAACCTATTTTATCCGGGAAACGGGGTTATTATTCACGAGGGATACAGTAACTCAGTCAAATCTGATCACATACCCGAAATCAAGCAGGTACCTTAACCAATTGAAGGCAAAAGTTGAAAATCATCGCGCATTATATCCATATTCCGGGGAATTGCAGGCAGAACAGGCTCAGGATTTTGTTCGGTTAGCTTTTGAAGGAAAATATTTTTTCAATTACCCACAAGGTGGAGGGATGAATGTGAGGATATTCGAAGGAAAGTTTATTTATTTAGGTGATAAAACTGTTTTTAAACAATTTGCAACTGGCAGGTATCATTTAAATATGACAGGTGCAAATGGAAATGAGGATTATACTTACAGCAATTATTTTATAGGCAGGAATGAATTTCAGGGTGCGCTTTCTCAGCAAATAATGATCAGAGACGGAGGCTTTAAAGTTCGCTCTGATCTGCTGGCAAATAAAATAGGAAAGACAGATAATTGGCTGGCAGCTACAAATTTTGAGACAGATTTTCCAAAGCAATTTAATCCTTTGCAATTGCTGCCTTTTAAAATTCCATTGAAGTTATTTCTGGATGCAGGGACATATGCTGAGGCATGGGAGAAAAATGCTCCTACTGGTAAATTTATTTACGATGCAGGTTTTCAATTACCATTGTTAAAGGGAATGATTAATATTTATATTCCGGTTCTTTATAGCAAAGTTTATGCAGATTACTTCAAGTCTACTCTTTCAGGTAATCGCTTCTGGAAAAATATTTCATTCAGCATTGACATACAAAATTTTAGTTTTTCAAAGTTTTTTAATCAACCAGCTCTTTAATAATTCCAATTTATTAACATCAATTTTAAAAATGGAAGTTTGACTATTTACTACCAACCTCAAAAGAATATTGATAAAAAAAAATGGGATCATTGTATTGATACCTCATCCAATGGATTAGTATATGCCTACTCGTTTTATCTAGATAGGATGAGCAAAAACTGGGATGCATTGATTCTTGATGACTACAACATAGTAATGCCTTTGACGTGGAACAAGAAATATTCTATCCATTATTTATATCAGCCTTTTTTCTGTCCCCAGCTTGGAATCTTTGGTAACAAGATTAATGCTGAAATAGTAAGATCTTTTTTGGAGTATATACCTTCAAAATTTAAATATTGGGATTTTTACTTAAACAGGAATAATTTGTTTACACTGAAGGATTTTCCATTTTACGAAAGGAGTAATTATGTAATGTCTCTTAAGGAATCATTTGAATTGCTGTCAGGCAAATACTCCAAAAGCCATTTAAGAAACATAAATAAATCCTTTAAACAAGGGAATATTGTGAAAAAAGATATTCCTATATCAGAAATAATTGAATTGGCTACTGAACAAACAAAATCCTTTTCACCAATTACTAAAACAGACTACAGAAATTTTTCGGCTTTACTTGAAATGATCAATCAAAAAGGCATGGCACAAACTTATGGTGTCTATTCAAAGCAAGACCAGCTGCTGGCATCCTGTGCCTGGATATTTTCTCACAACAGGGCATATTATATTCTAGTTGGGAATCATCCTGCCGGAAGAACTTCAGGCGCTTCCCACTTGCTTATTGATCAATTTATTAAGGAGCATGCCGGGGAAGATTTATTACTAGATTTTGAAGGAAGCAATGTCAGAAGCCTCGCTTTTTTTTATAAGAGTTTCGGAGCCACACTGGAAAAATACCCCGGCATTAAATTGAATAAACTTCCCTCAATCGCGAAACTATTCAGGAAGTAAAATTTCGGCTAAATTAAAATCTGATAGAGTAGTGATTTTAAAATTATTGCATTCACCTTCAATTAAGTTTATTTTTATTCCAAATGCTTCCACTACAGAAGCTTCATCAGCAAAGGATTCTTTATAGTCAATTTTATATGCCGGTAAAATGATTTTACTATGGAAGGCTTGTGGCGTTTGTATAAACCTTAGGCGAGTTCTGTCTAGTACGGTATTTCCATCCTCTGTCAAAATTCTAATGCTATCGTTACAGGGCAAAGCCGGAATAGCTGTGCCTGCCTCCACAGCTGCTATATAACATTTTTCTATCAGTTTTGAGGTGACCAAACAACGCGCCCCATCATGCACAAAAATGACAGACTCTTCATCCTCAATCAAAGAAAGCCCCATTTGAACAGAATGAAACCGTGTTCTCCCTCCTGGGCATATCCGAAATTTGGTATTATCAAAAAAACCGTCAATAATCTCCTGTCCTTTTCCAATATGCTCCTCGGGCAAAACAAGAATAATTTTTATATCTTCAAAAGCATCTATAAACGCTTTTATAGAATAATAAAGAACCGGCTTTTTTCTCAAAAGCATAAACTGCTTAGGGACTTCACTTTTCATCCTGCTTCCCTTTCCGCCGGCAACTATTACTGCAATTTTCTCCATATATTTTTACAATCAACTTCCATAGATTGCGATTACATCTTCCCCACTGCTGCTCTTACTTCCACGGTACATAACGGCGCTATTAAACACCATTGAAATATTTCCTGCCGGATCTACACCTATTAAGCCTCCGTCTCCATGTAATGCAACTAATTTTTTCAGAACTACTTCTTGGCAAGCTTGCTGCAAACTCAAATTTTTATACTCCATCAGGCAGCTTACATCATATGCCACGACAGTTTTAATAAATATTTCTCCATGTCCGGTGCATGATATGGCACAAGTTCCGTTATTTGCGTATGTACCAACTCCAATCATCGGGCTATCGCCTATTCTGCCAAAACTCTTATTAGTCATTCCCCCTGTAGAAGTTGCAGCNNCCAAATTTCCCTCACTATCGCAGGCAACAGCCCCCACTGTTCCGAATTTTTTATCCTTCATCAATGGTGGATGCTTTTCGTTTTCATGATCAAGCTGGTAATCATCAGTATCTCTGATCTTGCGCCATTGATCATATCGAAATGCTGAAAAGAAATATTCATCCGGCTCTAATTTCATTCCCTGCCTGATTGCAAATTCTTTAGCACCCTCACCACTTAAAAAAACATGACTGCTATGTAACATTACTGCTTCTGCCAGCTCTACAGGATTGCGTATATTCCTGACGCCCGTTATAGCGCCTGCATTCAATGTTCTGCCATCCATTATTGCGGCATCCATTTCATGCAGACCTTTTTTTGTAAATACTGAACCTTTACCAGCATTAAAAAGCGCATTATCCTCCATAACCATTACTGCTGCTTTTACCGCCTCTAAAGCACTACCACCTTTGGCTAATATGCCGTAGCCGGCTTCCAATGATTCCTGCAAGGCGTTCCTATAGCCAGCTTCCTGTTCAGGCGTAATATCTTCTTTCATTATCGTTCCTGCACCTCCGTGAATAGCGATTGAAAATTTATTCATAAGAATAAAAATAAAGCAAAATTAAATTCTTCAGTGAATCACCGGCCTTCGAATACCGAAAGTGAAAAATAAAGGATATTAGCTAGTACCAACTATAAGTTCTTTACATTCATGTAACAATTTTTCTTTATTAACAGCCGCTGTTCCTACTTCTTNNAGCTAAATTAATGTCTTTGGCGGAAGCATAGATAAGAGAGGCTACAGCTATAACAGTATCCCCGGCGCCACTAACATCAGCAATGTTTCTTCGATGGGCAGGAATGATGCTTTTCTTATCATTTTCCTGGTAAAAAATTCCTTTATCGGATAATGTGATCAGGGAAATCTCATGATTGAGATTTTCCCTTAACTTTTTATCAATATCTGAAAGTAATTCAATTGAAATCTCTTCCGGAATGATATTCAGACTCGTGAATACCTCATGCAAATTTGGCTTGAAGAGCGTCGCATTTTTATAGGCAAAAAAGTTTTTCCTTTTAGGATCTACAGTAACAGGTATCTTACTCTTATTACATAAATTTATTGTATGGGTAATAATATTTTTTGTTAGAATGCCTTTATTATAATCTTCTATAATAACTACATCCGGCTTTTCCGAAACAATATATTTTTCAACCTGGTTTAGCAATTTCGTTTCATCTGTTTCATGCAGGTCATCAGCTAATTCGGCATCCAGCCTCATCATTTGTTGATTGCGGCCCATTATGCGAATTTTATTCGTGGTAATTCTTTTCTTGCTTTCAAGGATGAAGCGTGTATCTATATTTTTTTCAAGCAATAATTGCATTAACTGAGTTCCATCTTCATCATCGCCAAGGACGGTTANNAGTTGATCCAAAGGCCTGAACATTCAACGCTACATTTCCTGCACCTCCAATCCGTTTTTCTCTCTTGGTTACTGCCACTACCGGTACGGGAGCTTCGGGTGAAATTCTATCAACATTTCCCCACCAATAAGTATCCAGCATTACATCACCAATTACAGCAACTTTTAATTTGGAAATGTCATTAAACAATTTATCAAAATCAACAAGCATTATTTAATAATTTGATTTATTTTTCTTTTGGCCTGAAATGGCGACGTAGTAAACGGGAATTCCCACTAACACTATGCCCAGTCCCCATAAAGTATAAACGGGCTTAAAAATTACCAGGAAAACACAAAATACTAAACCCATAATTATATATAATCCGGGTAAATATGGATAACCAAATGCTTTATATGGCCTCTCAGCATATGGTCTTTTAATTCTAAGTCCAAAGATGCCAATAATTGTGAGCACATAAAATATAACAACTACGAAAGCGATCATATCCAGTAAATCATTATAACCTCCACTTAAGCAAAGGATACAAGCGACGATGGCTTGTGCCCATAAAGCCCAGGCAGGCACCGCATATTTATTTAGTAATCCGGCTTTTTTAAAAAAAAGTCCATCTTTTGCCATTGTATAATAAACTCTGGCCCCTGCCAATATTAATCCATTATTACAGCCGAAGGTTGAAATCATGATCATAATGGCTATAACCATTGAACCCCCATTACCAAAAATAGCCTTTGAAGCGGCGACCGCCACACGATCTCCTGCTGGAAAAGCAATCTGATCCAAAGGAAGAGCATTTAAATACATTAAGTTAGCTGAGATGTAAATAACGGAAACGATAAACGTACCCAGAAAAAGACTTAGTCCGATATTTCTTTTTGGATTCTTAATTTCACCGGCAATAAAAGTTACATTGTTCCAGGCATCGCTGCTAAAAAGTGAACCTACCATGGAGGCCGCAATAGCTCCGATTAATACGGTGCCGCCGATGGGAAACCAGTTACCATGAGTTACGAATTTTCCATCTGCCCTTTCCAGTTGAGTNNCATGCTTTACTAATAAGAAGCCAAGAATAACTAATCCAAATAGTGATAAGAGCTTTACAGTTGTAAAAGTTGTTTGAATTATTTTCCCTCCTTTGATACCTTTTGTGTTAGTATAGGTAAGGAACAGAATCAATGCAATTGCTAAAACCTGGGCAGCTGAAACATTAAAATGTCCAAGGGTTAATACATTTACATTTTCTCCAAATTCAGGGATCAGATAGGCGGTAAACCTGCTGAAGGCAACACCTACTGCAGCAATTGTAGCTGTTTGAATTACTGTAAATGAACTCCAGCCATATAAGAAACCAGCTAAAGGGTTGAAGGCTTCCTTGAGATAAACATACTGCCCACCGGCTTTCGGAAACATACCACTCATTTCACCATAACTCACGGCTGCAATAACTGTCATCAATCCGGTCAGGCACCATACTATTATAAGCCATCCTGCACTGCCAACATTTCTTACAATATCTGTACTTACAATAAATATTCCTGAACCAATCATTGAACCTGCCACAATCATTGTAGCATCGAATAACCTAAGGCTTGGTTTAAAGGCTTGTGCGTGTTCACTCATAAAAAACCCGTTTTAATAAACAGNNTATTTCAAATCATTTATTATTTTCAGAATATAGATTATTGAGACCGGTAATTACGTCGGGTGTAATGTTGAGAGTAGAATCTTTGTAAAACATAAAACCGGGTTCGTAAGAAAATATATATGAATATCTTCCATCTTTATTATAATCTTTAAGAAAATTTTGAATGCGACTAAGTATATCTTCCTTCATTTTCGAGTTATAGTTGTACAGATCNNCATTTTATTAATTTCCTGCATTGCTGACTCCTGTTCTTGTTGGTTCATCCCGGCGCTCTTTTGTTGTAATTGCATTGCCCGATTTTGATATTTCTTTTGCATGTTGCCTATTTCATTATTAGCATCAGCTTGTTTACGCTCAAATTCGCCTTTGATTTTTTTATAATAACTATAATTATTTTGAAGTGAATCAAGATCGATATATGCAACTTTTGATTCCCCTTTTTGACCCGGATATTCTTTATGAACCAAGTTAATGGCGGTATCCTTTTTTATTGAGTTAAAATGCAGGTAATACAAATACCCAACAAGACCAAGCAAAATAATATTAAAGACAAGTAAAAAATTCTTCATGAAAATGATTTAAGTGAGGCAAGTTATTAAAAACGAAAGGTTTTACCTTTGAAAATAAAGTTGATTTAGGAAACAGTTAACAGGACTTGAGGTTTTCCGATTTTTTATGCTACTCTAAAATAAGACTATTCCCAAAATTTAAAAAAAGATCTAGGTAATAACTCGCCTTGTTCCTGAATAGAGTTCATATTCAAGTAACCTGCAATCAATAGTGCCGTTATAAAATTCAATTCTACGTTTTGATTTAAGTCCAATCTTTTTTGATAATTCCAGATTTCCTGTAAAAATATAACCTAAATAACCTTTGCACTTTTTTTTCATGAAGTCGCCGATTCGGGCATATGTATCCCTTAACTCCTTTTCATCTCCCATTCTTTCCCCATATTCCGGATTAAAATAAATAACCCCTGGATTTCCCTCCAGGATCATTGTTTCTTCAAAGTCACAAACAGCAAATTCAATCAAATTCTCAACTCCCGCTGCAGCTGCATTGNNGCAGTTGCAATGATTTTCAAATTCGGACATATAATTATTTGATCATCCAGTTTTCTTTTTTCATTTTGATATAATTCCTCTTCAAAACCTAAAATATGTTTAAATCCGTAATTATCCCGAAATAAGCCGGGTCTTCTATTGGTTGCCATCAAAGCAGCCTCAATAGCAATAGTTGATGAACCGCACATCGGATTTATGAAGGAAGATTG
>PKYU01000098.1 GCA_003132765.1 Chitinophagaceae bacterium
TTGAATTATTAATTGAATTATTTAAGGTTAAGCTATTGCATCTCTCCAATTACTGTAATGCCTTTTTGAAATCGGCCCATCCCCATTTATTTTGAACCACAGTCCCATTCAATAAGTACAGTTCAGGGTTCGTGCGTGCAGCCGTTTTTAATGAAGTNNCATCAAGGCCTAATATTGGTAAATTATAACTATTTCTTTCATTGAAGAAATGCTGCGCAGCATCTGCCTGCGAGGCAACAATAAATAGCGGAACCTTCTTTTTATTAGCCTCAGTATAAATAGAATTAAAATTACTCAGCCAATTATCAGTACCTGAAGAGAGGTCTTTTACGAAGAATAAATAATATTCGCCGGGGGTATTTAAAATGGTTTCTGTAGAATCATTTCNNTCTTATAAAAGAATTTGAAATCCTTTTTATCAGGAACTGCATCCGTAGGCATTTTCCTTAGTTCTATCAGGTTATTACCCACCATATAAGGTAAACAATCTATAACCGGTAAATGGCGTAAAACGTACCACTGAAAGCCAAGAACAAGAACCATTGAAACAGACAGAATCAGGAAATTAATTGAGCTGGATAAGAAAGACTTAATATGATTTACTCCAAAAAACAAAAGGAGAATTAGGGCAAATAAAACTAAATCTTTAATAAATGACTGCAAAGCGGTTAACGGTATACAATCTCCAAAACAACCGCAGGTAGCTATTTTGCCTGATAANNTATCCGGTAAGGAAGCTAAAAAAGATAATGAGGAACAAAAGCAGCCAGTTAAAAAACTTTTTCCATACGCCTAAGAGGATGCCTACCCCAACAATTATTTCAAGTGTAATCATTATTATGGAAAAAGGCAATGCGTAATTATCGAGCTGCACCATTATGCCCTTAAGGGATGCGTTCCTTCCCCATACATCAAAGAACTCCTGCATTTTGTATGAAAGCCCAAGAGGGTCATTAGCTTTTACCAAACCTGAAAAGATGAACAAGACCCCTACCAAAAACCTTGCTGCATTTACGATAACTTTCATGGTGCTATTTTAAATATTACGACCATCCTGTGAATGGAATGTTTAACTGATCTATTCGTGAATTAATATTAATGCAAACACAGCATAGTTGATTATATCAAAATAATTGGCGTCTATCCCTTCACTAACCAAAGTTTTCCCCTCATTTTGGACAATTTGTTTAATTCGCAACACTTTAGATAATATTAAATCTACAAAACTTTCCTGGCTCATCTCTCTCCAGGCCTCACCGTAATCATGATTCTTTTCTTCCATTAATTTTTTGGCCATCTCTATTTTCTCATCATATAATTTTGAGGCTGTTTCCACCGAAAGATCTTCAACTTCATCATCATGGATGTTCAGCTGAATAAGTCCTATGATGGCATAATTTACTATCCCTCTGAATTCACCAGGTATATCATCCTTTATTTTTTGCAAACCCGTTTGTTGAATATTCCTGATTCTTTTTGCTTTTATATAGATCTGGTCTGCAATTGATATTGTGCGGTAAACCCTCCAGGACGTGCCGTAATCTTTTGTTTTTTCAATAAAAATTTCTCTGCAACTTTTTATAACAAGGTTGTATTGCTGATCGGTGGTAACTTGCATCATAATAATTGCCAAATTTAATCATTAACGAACAATGTTTACATTGAACTGCAGAGGGAAAATTATTAAAGTTGAAAAGCCTTTACTGATGGGCATTTTAAACATTAATGATGATTCTTTTTATGCCGGGAGTCGTTTTAAAACGCTGGAAAAGATAGCCGCAAGGGCAGAAGAAATGATCCTCGAAGGTGCTGATATTTTAGATATTGGTGGCCAAAGTACAAGGCCCGGTAGCACGAGAATTTCTGAAGGTGATGAATTAAAAAGAGTATTACCTGTCATTGAAATGTTGACCAGAAAATTTGGAGCGGTTTTGCTTTCCATAGACACCTATTACGGCTCAGTTGCAAGAGAATCCGTAAATACAGGTGCATCAATAATCAATGACATAAGCGCCGGAGAATTGGACCGGGGGATGCTGCCTGTAGTGGCTTCCTTGGGTGTGCCTTATGTGTGCATGCACATGAAAGGTGTACCGGAAACAATGCACCGGAATGTTTCTTATGAAAATATAATCACCGAAGTTTTGGATTTTTNNTCATAGACCCCGGTTTTGGTTTCGGCAAAACTATCCCACACAATTTTATATTGCTTAAAAATATGGCCCTGTTTAAAATGCTGCAAAAACCGATAATGGCAGGTGTTTCCAGGAAATCGATGATATATAAGACACTGGATAAACAAGCCGAAGATGCCCTTAATGGAACAACCGTATTGAATACAATTGCATTGCAGAATGGAGCCAATATCTTGCGGGTTCATGATATCAAGGAAGCCAGAGAGGCAGTTTCACTCACAGAAGCTTTGGCTAAAGTATAAACGCCGGACTTTTTTGTAGTCCGGCGTTTTTATCAATTCGGATTTGTTTGATTATTTCTTCTCTTGTCCTTCCTCACTTTTATTACCTTTTGTCATCTCCTGGAGTTTGCGCATCTGTTCCATTTGCGCCTGCCTCTCTTTTTGTTCCTGCTCCATTTTTGCTTTGTACTGTTCATTTGTTAAGACATCTGCTACATTCACGTAGAAAACCAATGGAGTGTTAGGTTTTATTGCGGATCCTCCACCTCTTGTTCCATACGCCAGGTACGAAGGCATAAATATTCTTCCTGATGNNTTTTTAAAATATGCCAGGCCATCAGACATCCCCTCAATAGAGCCTCTCTGTCCCACTACAAATGTGAAAGGTTTAACTGATTTGCCTGTAGCGTCATAACTTGAATCGAATTCCATGCCATCAAGAGTCATTCCCCTGTAGTCTACAGTAATTGCTTTTCCACTATCAATCACTTCACCTGAACCTGGATTAGTAATTTCAATATAGGTGCCTTTTGCTGTTTTAACAGTTTTAATATTATTTTTGGCCAAATAATCAGATATCGTTTTATCATCAATTATTTTTTGTTTTGCAATGGAAATTGAATCAATCTTTCGCATACTTCCATTTGCTTGAAGTCTATAACCTTCCACTTTGGAAGGGTCTGTGATTATCTCAACAATTCTAAAATGATATCCTACATATCCCTTTTTGGAAGAGTCCACTGTAGGATTATATTTTCTGATGGAATCAAAGGAGGTGCGGGTAATAACACTGTCACCTTTTTTAGCCAAAGTGAAGATCTGAACATAATCTGCCGGTAATTTGGTAGAATCAACTTCTATAACCTGCAAAACAGAATCGATTGGAGACGTCATCAAAGAATCATTATAATAATTGTACGCCCTGAAAAGAATTGCATTGCCGTATTTAATTGGCTCGCCATTGCCTGACCCGATAATTTTGTATTCCAGTCTGCCGGATTTGGACTTTTTAAAAATTTGATCTTTACAACCAGCTGCCAGAATTAGAATTGCTATAGCAACAAGGTTAATTGTTTTGTTCATGTTTTATTTTTTTATAATTGTTAACTGTTTAATTGTTCTTTATTTTCTTCCATTGCTTTTTTAAATTTCTGCACTACCTCTTCAAGAGATTCAGTATTTTTTCCACCTGCAGCATTAAAATGGCCTCCACCGTTAAAATACTTGCGGGCAAAAGTATTTACATCAAACCCTCCTTTACTGCGGAACGAACTCTTGCGCTCATCTCCGCGGTCTATAATAACCGCTGCAAGTTTAATTCCCTTAATACTTAAAGGAAAGTTGACCAAACCTTCGGTATCGCCAGTCTTCACATTGTATTTTATGAGGTCTGATTGCGGTATTGCAATCAGTGCAGTATTATATTCATAAAAAACTTCCATTCTGTTTAGTAATATATTACCAAAAAAGCGAAAGCGGCCTTCAAGGAAATTGTCAAAAATATTTTCATGAATCTGGCTATGCTGCAAGCCCTTGTCTTTAAGAAATGCAACCATCCGATGCACATTTGCTGAGGCGGAATTAAACCTGAAAGACCCTGTATCTGTCATCACTCCGGCGTATAGACATTCTGCTGTTGCAGTATTTATTTT
>PKYU01000531.1:0-3348 GCA_003132765.1 Chitinophagaceae bacterium
TAAACCTGTAGGTTACGCTGTTTCTCCCCTGATTCTGTTAGCATAATAATTTTGATTGGCCAAGGCTTTTCTACCTTAACCCAAATCAAAAATTTAATTTATGCTAAAAAAAAACTTCAGTTTGATAAGGTAATCGCAAAAGCATTGGATTATCTTAAAGGCAAACAGTAATACAAGTCTTCAACATGCTATCACTATTTAATAGGTTGGTCTCTTTTAAAAGTGTTTATGGACTCCAATCAGATCCATTTCATTAGTCCATCAGTATGCGAGAGTTTTATCTCAAAGCTTTGTGAAACCCAAAAGAAAAGAGATTTATCTCCTAAAGAAAAGCGCGCTATACAAGCGATTCTTGTTTTGTCGGAATTTATGGAGACTGGCTTAATTCAAAGAAAAAATAAGTTCAAATTTCTGGAGGGAAACATTGGTGGAGTAATACAAAAATATATATTGCTTAAACAAGATAAGCGCCTGAGAAGCTTAACCATAGCGCAGATTGAAAGAAACTTGGGCAAATTCAATTTCTGGTTGTCCGCTAATGATATCAGCGATATCAGCAACGTCAGGCAACATCATGTTATTGGATTCATCCAGGGTCTTGATCCAAAAAAAAGCGCTTATATCCATAATACATTAATGGATTTGCGGAGCTTCTTTCGATATCTATATCATGAAGATATTATCTCAACCAATTTTGCAGCTTCCATACCCAAGGACAATTATAGAAGCCTGTCAAAATTGCCTTCTAATTATTCTGAAGATGAGATTATACAGGTATTAGAATGCATAGATAAAGGCACCATATTAGGGAAAAGGGATAATGCCATATTTATGCTGGCTATACGCCTCGGCATGAGGGCCTCAGATATTGCCAATCTAAAGTTTGAAAACCTGCATTGGGATAAAAACACAATCATATTTCAGCAACGCAAGGGTGGCAGGGAAACAATCCTTCCTTTACTTCCCGCAATCGGAAACTCGCTGCTGGATTACATCCAGTATGGAAGGCCAAAATCAAATGAACCGTATGTTTTTTTAAATGCCAGGTCTCCATATCCTCCTGTTAAGACAAGCACCATTGGGGGACTCGTTACCAGAAGGTTTAGAAATGCAAATTTGAACTTAAAAAATCGCAAACTCGAAAGCCATGTACTTCGTCATAGCCTCGTTAAAGAATTGCTTCAAAATAAGCAATCTCTTTCGGTAATCACCAACGTACTTGGTCATAAGAACCAGGAATCTACCAAGCATTATATACGAATAGATTTAGAAGCATTGCGCAAATGTGCTTTAGACATACCACCCGTTGATGCCAAATTTTACTCTCAAGGAAACGACCTTCTTTTTAATTAATAAAAAACTTTTTTATGAATGATAAAAATTTTTTCAGCGCGAACGCTCTGTACATGGCCGAATTTATAAGTTTCAAAAGAAGCTTAGGGTTTAAATATATAGCGGAGGAAATAATGCTTTTAAGATTCGACCGATTTTTGTTAACCCAGGATCAGGATTGCATTGGATTATCAAAACAAATAGCGGATAAATGGTGCGAAATACAAAACAATGAAGCAGAACTCACCAGGTATTTTCGAATAGTTTGCATACTGCAGTTTGCCAATTATCTGCGGGACTCCGGAATAAAAGCATATCTCCCGGTGTTGCCGAAATATCCAAAATCCACATTCATTCCTCATATCTATACCCATGATGAAATAACTGCTATGCTAAAAGCTTGTGACAACATCAGACTTAAATTAAAGAATATGCGTTCCTGCCTATTTGTGATGCCTTGTTTGCTGCGAATGCTTTACGCTACTGGTATCAGAATTGGAGAGGCGCTGTCCTTAAAAAATAAGGATATAAATATCAATGATAAATACCTGACCTTAAGAGGAACAAAAAATACCAAAGACAGATATATTCCTTTTACAGACACGCTGGCCGCTACCTGCAAGGAATATCTGCAATATCGCAATGCCCTTCCTCTAATCGGTTTAACTGGTGCAGATAAGTTTTTCTTTGTATCCTTAATTGGGGCCCGTTGCTACAATGTGAATATTCAACGAAGGTTCCGTGAAATACTTATAACTGCTAAAATCCCAATTAATCCCAATGGGATAGGACCAAGATTACATGATGTCCGGCATTGCTTCGCGTGTCATTCCTTTATAAAGCTTGCAGAAGATGGCATGGATCTTTATTGCTCCTGGCCTTATATCTCTACTTATCTTGGCCACCAGTCGCTTAGGGCGACAGAACAATACGTCAANNACGCCGATAAACTGTATGTAGATATTCTCCCAAACATTATCTATCAATAAAATACTAATTTATGAAACAGTCAAATGATTTAGCAAAATATATTTCCGACTTTCTGGGTAATTATCTGGCCAACGAAAGGGGTGTTTCTACTAACACCATTAAGTCATATACCTATACATTTATCCTTTTTATAAACTTCATGAAAACGGCTAAAAAAACAAATATTGAATGCTTGTCGTTCAGGAATTTTACAAGAGATGTTGTCGTTGAGTTCCTTGATTGGCTACAAAAAGAGCGGGGCTGCAGTAATGCTACCAGAAATCAAAGGCTTGCCGCCATGTCTTCCTTTATTAAATACGCAGAGTACATAGACCCTGTCAACCTGTATGAATGCCAGCAAATATTGTCGATACGGGTAAAAAAAACCGGAGATCGTATTATTAGTCATCTAACAGAAGATGGGATCAAGCTATTGCTTAAACAGGTTGATGCCACGGCAAACAGTGGCTTGAGGGATCTGGCTTTGTTATCACTTATGTACGAAAGTGGTGCCAGGGTGCAGGAAATAGTCGACCTGAGCCCATCATCATTATTGATTGCGAGCAAGCCTTACAGGGTTGAATTGCATGGAAAAGGAAACAAATACAGGGTTGTTCCCCTTCTTGAATCCCAAGTACGGATATTGCTGCAGTATATGGAACAGGATGGACTTCTAAATAGGGAGAACGTGCAGAAGCCTTTGTTCCCTAATCCATGGAATCAAAAAATGACCCTTAATGGAATAAACAATATTCTAATGAAGTATGTGAAAAAAGCTAAAGAGGAAAATGAAATTTTAATCCCGGATGGCATTAGCTGTCACTCTATTCGTCATAGCAAAGCTCTCGGATTATTAGAATCAAAAGTAGAATTGATCCATATAAGGGATTTTCTTGGGCACAAATCAGTAACAACTACCGAAATATATGCCCGTATGAGTCCTAAATATACATTCGATGCAGTAAAAAATGCCTATAAAAATATTGCACCAAATGAAATACCTGTTTGGGAAGGCAATGATAAAATACTTAACATGCTAAAAGGATT
>PKYU01000531.1:3373-3573 GCA_003132765.1 Chitinophagaceae bacterium
AACATACCATCAGTAGTGTATTTGATCAACGCCTCAAAATGGTTTAATACATAAGCTATGGCTTTGTAAATAGGCGTTCTGGCAATTGTTTTGGCAACTCTGCAGCCAGCCAATAAACACTTGCGCCTCTATCATTTCACCTATATCAGGATGAACGTAGCCAAGTTTCTTGCCGGCAAAATCTATCATGATCATATCAC
>PKYU01000602.1 GCA_003132765.1 Chitinophagaceae bacterium
GTAGAGTTTTCACCTAAAAGATTTTTGTAAAGTTCCTTTGTTAATGTGGTAGGACTTCCATCTCTGTTTAGCCATAACCAACCATACTCATTAATGATTACAGGAAAGCTTTCATTATTCTTAAATTCATTTCCATCTGGTATCACATTGGACTTTGAAATATCCTGTAATTTAAAGTTAGTATTATAAAAATGATAAGGGTGAGATTCATAAACATCACCAGGAGCACGATAGGGAGAATAACTATTATCCCAGGGGCGATTAGAAAGATCGAGGTTCCTTACTTTTAATACTGCTTCGGCAGTTTCATCTGTATTGCCATTCTTACTAAAGGTTTCGTTACTGGCATCCCAGATCACAATCGAAGGATGATTCCAATCTTCCTGCATCCATTCAGTATATTCTTTAACCAATTCATCTGCTTTTAATTCTTTTGGCCATTTATTTCCTCCATACCATATTGGAAATTCGTTTTGGATAAGAAACCCTTCTTCATCAGCAATCCGATACCATTCCTCCGGAGCCAGGCCAATACAATAACGAAGACTATTCCAATGAAATTTTTTAAAGCTCTTATGCAGGTTGCGTACCCAATTTGAATCCCAGGGTAAATCTTTACAAGTTTCATCTTCAAAAAAACGATATAATGTAACATTGCTCCCTCTCATAAAATATGGCTTACCATTTAAAACAGCCTTTTTCGTTAGAGGATCAAAATGAAATTCCCTCATTCCAAAGCGAGTGGTATATTCATCTGCTTCAGTATTTACCTCCAGGTTGTATAAGAAAGGATCTTCCGGTGACCAAAAGCGGCAGTTCTTTATAGGAATTTCAACATCAAATAGGGTATCTTTACCCAAGCTTGGAAGGCTTATTTCTTTTTCCAAAACACCTACTACTTTTTGGGATTTTGCTTCTTTTATGGTAAAAATTATATTAGATGTTTTAGCTTCACCTAGGTTTCCAAGGTTTATCTGAACCCGGACTTGTTTGTTGATTATATCCGGTACTGTTTGTACCCGTATAATATTAGGTGTTCCTGAAAGTATCAATTGTACATTATCATAAATTCCCGGGATATAATGTTCTTTCTCAAAATCAAAGCCAGTAGGTATTGATAAAGGAACAGCATCCCTCGATGAACCAACCCGTACAATAATTTCATTTGATCCCTCTTTAAGGGCATCTTTAACATTAAAAAAACCAGGAGTAAAACAGGGCAGGTGTTCTCCCAAATCTTTTCCATTTAGAAAAACCTTTGTTCCATACATTGCCTTCGCGATTTTCAGTACAGCAATCGCCGGAATCATACCTTGAACTGTAAACGTACGGCGATACCAAAAAGCCTCTCTTAAGGGATCAGATTGAGATATACTACGTCTATCCTCTACTTTTGGGCCAACATTTTTAAATGCGGGAGTAGCTAATGAAACCAGGCCCGGCACTTGAACCGTATGATCAAAAATTTTCGGAATAACATCTTTTGTGCCTTCAGCGATTTGCCAGTTTCCATTTAAGGAAATTGTATTTCTCTTAGAAACCTTTTGTGCATGGACAAATGTACTTGCAGCCAATATAATAAATACTGTTGCAATAATTCTTTTTAAATTCATAAATTTATACTTTTAAAAAATATTTAATAAATATCTATGAGCATTATTCCCATTTAATTACCACTGTTTCATTCGGATTAATTGTTAATAAGTTTTGCTGGGAATCCCATCCATTTCCATATAATAAATTTGATTTCCGAATTTTGGAGGGAATAATATGAATGTTTTTCGTAGTACTATCCCCGTTAACGATCACTGAAATGTAACCACTTGTTGTTTTCAAAGTATGCATATAGCAGTTTTCATACAAAGTATCAAAACGGAAAGGCGTGTTCTTAACCGCATCCATCGTTTCATCCTTTAGAAGATGTGCAAGGCTTTTATCGCCATATTCCCATGCACCAATCCCGATTGCAGAGGGAATCCATAATACACTTCCGGTCCCATAATTATTCCTTACTGCAATGGTTTTGCCATTATGTGTACCAACTACCTTTCCACCTTTAGGAAGGATTTCGGAATAACGTAGTTGAGTTGGGAATGGATTATTGTATCCATCTAATTTAACACTAAAACTATCCGAATCTGAAAGTATATCTTTAATATCACCACCAAAAACTTCTTCCAACGGGAACTCACGGTTTACGATCCACGATTTCTCATTTTCATCGTATAGTCCTGTTAGGCCGATAACTATCGCATTATTACCATTGTGAACAAATATCTTAATTTTATTAATGTCCTGCATGGTCAAGGATCTTACATCAGGCAGTATCACGATTTGATCTTTACTCTTTGTTTCCCAATCGTATGCAGAGATTAACTTTATCTGAACCGGGATACCTTGTTCCATCAGTGCATTATAGCACGCCATAGCGGCTTTTTGATGGGCCAAAGCTTTTACGGCAGCAAGACTCGAAGCACCACGCTCCCTGCGTTCCTGCATCAGTAAAGTTTGGGAGCTTATTATAACAGTTATTGGAGAACTAATTGGCCTTGCATTGGAAAATGCGTTCTTGTTATTCTGCATGATGTTGGCAATTTCTGCTGCCTTTTTCATTCGTCCAGATGGGTTTTGCTGAAAATCTAATAACGCCCATTCTGTTGATTCATTACCTTGCATTCGAGGATTCAGTAACCAAAAAATAATTCTATTCGCCCCTGAGCCGAAAGATGTCCACACCCACTGTGCAATATCCTTGGGTGAAGGGTCCAGTGGTTGCGAGCTGTACCAA
>PKYU01000418.1 GCA_003132765.1 Chitinophagaceae bacterium
GGCCCCGTAAAGAATTACAGGGCCGTATTAACACTTGATTGAGAAAAAAATTTATAACTAGAACCTGGTTGTAAATCCCACGTTAATTGTATAATCGGCGAATGCTGCGTCTCCCTGGGAGTATATTCCCGTTATAGCTGTCTTTATTTTGTCAGGAACACTTTGAGTCCTGTCACGCACCACAGCTACGGGAACAAAAGCATAGAAATTCATTTTCCTGATAGAATAACTAATACCCGGTTCCGCAGAAATTATATAGCCTGGCCTGCGAAATCCTCCGCTTCCGCCAATCAGGTCATGAACCGGCAAGCACTCATCCCGAACCCCTATGGAAATTGTAAGTGCCCTTGCAGTATAATTAGCACCCGCCCTGATCATATATTGGTCAGGCACACTCATAGTGCTGCTTTCGTATAAAATACTGCTGGCCGAAGGCGTACCTCCGCGGGCTGCCGACGTACCATTTTGTTCACGGGGATTTGATAAATAAAATANNCAGGTGCATTAACCTCGGCAGTGATGCCGGTCCCGCCATCCCCTAACTGGATGGATTGGTCAACCGGTCCTAATATTTCTGTGGAATCATTTTTGTGAAAGAAATCCTGGTATTTATAATCACCTGTCGCCAGTTTTACGCCCAACCCTACCTGTATATTTCCCCTCGGCATTTTGGCGGGATCAAATATCCATCTATAGGCAGTCAATCGTATATCGCCCAGGCCGAATGAATGTGTTGTGTACCGGTGTATATTATCATGTTCGTATAAGGAAGACCGCGAGTTAGCCAGTATCGGCACATCAATTGAATAAGACCACCATTTATTGATATGATGCGTCAGGGTAAGATCCATAGTATATTGATGATTAATTACGTTGGTACCCTGTTCAGTTCTTTGCTTTTGCTCGCTCGTCCCGATGAAATGCCGGAAAGACTTAAAATACCTGTTGTTGACATTAAACTCCCATTTCGAAAGTGTATCGGCCATTTCATCGTGATTCATAGTACATACTCCACCCGTACTCCGGATGGCTATACATCCCTGTGCAACTAANNTTTACCAGAAAAATAAAGGCTGTAAAAAGCAGTAATTATTATTGCTAATGTTATTTTCATAAAAAGTGATTTTAGATTTGGTATTATTTTATTTAGCCTTTTTATTTTAAGTTATCAGTCCCCTTTCCGATTAACTTACTCATTACCAGGTTGCCAATTTGTTTCCCCTGCACGTATGCGGTCTGCACTGATTGCTTGTAATGAATACCCCCGTAAAACCTGCTTAATGAAACTTCAAGTGCAGCTTCGTCAGAAGTCTTAAAGCTACGGTCAGGCCAGCCCCAGTCTCTTTCTGATGAATCTTTAAAGGCAGTATTATCTTTATAAAGCGCTCCCAAAACTGTAGCAGCCGCAGCTGAAATAGTAGAATGGGCGCTATTATATTCAGGGAAAGGGGGAGTTTGCAGGTAAGGCATCCAATCCTGGTTGATATATTTGTTGATATATGTTTCAGGACGTATCAAATCAAATTTGTATTTAGTATACCAACAACAAATGAATGCATCATACATCCCAATAGCTGCACCGGTATAAGCTGCAGCCGTTTTATAAAAATCAGCATGATTATTCCTGGAAATGGTACCAACAATTTCCATCCAGTGACCAGGGGGAGTCATCGCTTTGGTTGCAAACATTGCATGTCCCTGAACATGTAATTTGAAGCTATTACAATCCCAGAAGTTGGCGATCCATTTTTGTGTAGAATCAAGATTATTGACGGTATACATAACTTCCTTATTCAGCTTATAAAAGCTACTGGTTGTATCGGTGCTGAAAGCGGGTGGTGGTGGTGGCGGAAACATATTTGCAGAATCCATTACCATACATCTCATCGTTGGCCATAACGGTTCTACCGCATCAAAATAACCCGGAGGTGTTGGCGACCAGTGCCCGAGGAGTCCGGTTACAGTGAAACTGGATCCGCGTGTTTTGGCGTAGTTATCATTTTTGCTCCAGGATTTCACTGAATCTGCGACCTGGTTTCCAAAAGCAACAGAACTATTAAACATATCATCCGGCATACCTGAATTTTGTGCAAGAGACTTTACAGAGTCCATAAGTATCTTCATAGTATCTCCTGAAAAAGTCAACTGATCACCAACTTTTATTAAGGCGATTAAAGACGCAAACGGGAAATCAATTTTAGCATAGGCTGCCGGATGAGGAATGTTATTAAGGTCTTTAACCTTCCCTTCCATAGATTGAAGATGCCCTCCCTCATTGGCAAGCACTTCATAGGCAGCAAGGTTAGAATATGCAAAAACCCTTGATGCGACCGGAGGCGTAAAAATATCATAAATGACGACATAATTAAGTTTATGCATCACGTCATTATACAATAGGGGATCATGCATTACTATGACATAATTGCTACTTTTCTGCTTACAGGATGAAATCGTGATTAAAGCAATTAGAATTGCTAAAACAGAATGAAATCCGAAACTTTTTTTCATAAATTGAATTTTTAAATATAAACTGGTGAATTTTTTGAACTTATATTGTTATTAAAATTTGTTACTCTTTTTTTAAAATGGCCAATAGGTGATCTTATCTTTTTCCAGGTTATACCCCAACTTGATACTATCCGTCGTGATATTCCCAAATTTATATTTCGTCTTATATCCCACATTTACCGTGACGCTTATTATTGAATCAGGATGATGAGATACATCAATGACTGAATCAAGCAATCTCTTATTTTCTGCGGAATCTTCATGGCTCAGCGATAAATGATCGTGGGTAAATCTGTAATCATTTATTTTATCCCCTACTGTCTTAATGATTACTTTTGACCCCAGGACTTCATATGGTTTGGAGTCTTTCATTTTAGGAATAACATCTGTTTTCATAAAATCACAGGCCAGCTTTTCGATATGGCTGTCATCAATTTTGTTGTAGCTCTTGCTACTGCAGGATGACATGATAAATACAAGGACTAAAAACTTTTTCATTGATTACATTGATTTTTATTTGATAAAAAATGATTGGCCCGGACCCTTTCAGAATTCGTCCTGCCTTGCAACTTCAGGAATCTAAAATTTTTCCCATATTCCCAATTTGCATCTAAAGCAAACCATAATGCAAGGATACTACCATAACTTCCT
>PKYU01000071.1 GCA_003132765.1 Chitinophagaceae bacterium
GGGACATGCATTACGCCCCTGCTGAAAAAATAGATGGAATGATTTTGTGGAATGGAAGCGTTCCGGGGCCAAAGGCAATACCCGGCTCATATTATGGAAGAATAATTAAAGAAAATATGGATAGCGTTGAGGCCATTTTTAATATAAAGGCCAATCCAAATTTCAAAGAAACCGAACAGGAATACCAGGCCCAATTTGATTTCCTGATTTCTGTAAGAGATAAATTTTCTGAAATACAAAAAGGCATCAAAAACATCAGAACTGTAAGAAAACAGATAGCCGATTTTATGNNTCAAAACAATGGCTGATTCCATCAATAAGCGCATGACCAAAATTGAAGAGGCCCTTTACCAGACCAAGGCTAAAAGCGAAGAAGATGTTTTGAACTATCCGATACGCATAAATGACCAGGTATCGGGAATATATGATTATGCCGCTTCGGGAAATTATGCTCCTACTCGACAAGTGAAAGAGGCGTTTTCTTTCCTGAGTGCAAAAGCAGACACAGAACTTTCTGAACTAAAAATGATCATTGATGCCGATCTCCCTAAATTCAATGCCCTGATAAGGGGAAAGCAGTTGCCGGTTATAGGCGTAAAGAAGGAATAATATTATTGATAGAGATAGGTTAAAAGGTTTCAGAAAATGCTTGATTTAGGTTCGGGCGATTTCATTTTGCTGACCTTCATCCAAAAGATCCGGGCGTCTTTCTTTTGTTCTTTGCTGAGATTGATCATGCCGCCATTCTTCTATTTTTGAGTGATTGCCGCTCATTAAGATTTCCGGTACTTTCCATCCGCGGAATACTTCCGGTCGTGTAAATACAGGAGGCGCCAGCAATTTATCCTGGAAGGAATCCATCAAGGCGGATGTCTCGTCATTTAGAACCCCCGGCAATAACCTTCCAATTGCATCAACTATCACAGCAGCGGCTATTTCTCCCCCGCTCAGTACATAATCACCAATCGATATTTCTTTTGTAACAAAATTATCCCGCACACGCTGGTCTATTCCCTTATAATGACCACATATCAGCAAGAGATTTTCTTTCAAAGAAAGGGCATTTGCCTTTCGTTGTTCAAATTTTTCCCCATCAGGTGTTAGGAAAATTATTTCATCATACTGTGTATTTTTTTTCAATGATTCGATGGCATTCACCAATGGTTCAATCATTAGTACCAAACCAGCGCCTCCGCCAAACTGGTAATCATCTACCTGTCCATTCTTATGCCCGGTATAATCTCTTAAATTAAAAATATTTACTTCCAATAGCCCTTTTTCCCTTGCCCTACTTAAAATTGAATGAGCAAAAAAACTTTCCATTAACCGGGGAACTACCGATATGATATCAATTTTCATAACACAAACATATAAAATGAAATCAGGTGAACATTAAAATATTATGATGCAATATTTATCTTGCAAAATCAAGGCGTATTATTCCTGCGATAAAATCAGGTTTAAAGTGCTTTAAATTAAAAAAGCTTAAGTTTTCGAATTTTATTCGAAAATCCATTTTTTAAATTGCCATTCCTGTAAAATCAAGGTTCAATATTCAATCTTTTTAATTACTTTTCCACTTCAAAAAAGATTATGATTTATTCATCGTTTACCCCTTATAGTTTATGCTTAAAAAAAACTTAGCGCTATTTTTTGCTTTGATTTCAGTGATTTTTAGTTATGCTCAAATTTCATTGCCCTCAAACATCTTTTTGAAAACCCTGCCAGATGGATTGCAGGTTTTGGTTATTGAGGATCATAGCGTTCCTTTAGCCACTATTGAAATAGCAGTAAAAAACGGCTCCTATACTGAGCCCCCTGAATTCAACGGATTGAGCCATCTCTATGAGCACATGTTTTTTAAAGCAAATAAAGATTACCCTAACCAGGAAGCGTTTTTGGATAGGGTAAAAGAATTGGGAATTTCCTTTAACGGAACTACCAATACTGAAAGAGTCAATTATTTTTTTACATTACCCAAATTTAATTTAATTGCAGGTCTGAAATTTATGAATGCGGCTATTCAATTTCCAAAATTTGATTCTGTGGAAATGAAAAAGGAAAATGTAGTGGTTGACGGCGAATTTCAACGAAACGAATCAAATCCATATTTTGCATTATCGGATTCAATGAACCATCACTTGTACGGGGATTTATACAGTCGAAAGAATGTGATTGGTAATCACGAGGTGATCCTCACAGCTACCCCGGCAAAGATGGAAGCTATAAAAAACAAATATTACTGGCCGAATAATTCTTTGCTTACTGTTGCAGGGGATGTGCAGCATGAAGACGTTTTTAAGGACGTTGAAAAAATTATCGGAGGATGGAAACCATCAGGTTTTGATCCATTTAAAAAATATCCTATCCCTGAATTTCAACCTTTAAAGAAAGATGACTATTTCATAGTTACTTCAGAAAATGCCAGAATTCCAATTAGTATCTTTACCTGGTTTGGTCCTGATACCAGAAATGATTTTAAGTCAACATATGCCGCAGATGTTTTCTCCTATATCCTGAGCCAAAACTCATCTAAATTAAGCAAAGCGCTTATCGATTCAGGTCTTGCGTTACAGGTTAATTTTTCCTATCTAACAGAAAAGTATGGAGGAACTATTTCTCTGTTGGTTGTACCCAATCCAACAAAAGTAAAAGAATGCCTCTTTGAAGCACAGAGGCAAATTAGATTATTTGATGCTGATAATTATTTTACTGACGACCAATTAGCGACAGCCAAGCGGCAATTAGAAATCAGTGATACAAGGGAAAAAGAGGTCACATCTAATTATGTACATACACTATCCTTTTGGTGGTGCTCAGCATCTTTTGATTATTATTTCAACTATTTGAATAACCTGAGAAAGGTATCCAGGGCGGATATCCAGGAATATGTTCGAAAGTATGTTAAAGACAAACCATTTGCTGCCGGATTACTCGTGAGCCCGTCCATGGAAAAAGAATTACATCCTGAAACCTTTTTTAAAGAGAATAATTAAATTATTATAACAAGTACATTATGAAGCATATCATATTTTTTTTAATAGCAGCTCTTATCGGTTTAACTCCTGATATTTCTGCCCAGGGCATGGCCGAAAAAATTATTGTAAATGATATTCCAGTAATCATTAAACCCACCATAAAGGATATTATCAATATTAGTGTGTACTATCGCGGAGGTGTTGCCAATTATAAGCCTGAACAGGCTGGTATCGGTTACCTGGCGCTTGCAGGAGCTACTGAATGTGGAACTGAACATTATGGAAAAGATGCTTTTAAGGATAAAGCAGACAAATACGGAATCGAAATCAATGGTTCCTCTTCATACGATTATGGGAGCATAAGGCTAAACTGCATTAGTAAATATTTTAATGAAGGTTGGAGACTTCTTGTTGAAGCGGTTAATAAACCTCTGTTTACTGAAAAAGAATTTGATTTGTTGAAGCAGAAAGTGATTTCAGGAATTAAAAACCAGGAAGCTAACCCCGATTCAAAAATTAATAAAA
>PKYU01000428.1 GCA_003132765.1 Chitinophagaceae bacterium
AAGGTAGCTTCATCCCCATTTTTTTACCGAAAAAGTGCGCCAATATTATCGCTACCGCCAAACACTGGTGGATAATGCGGCAAGCTATATCAACAAGATGCAAAAGGCATTACGGCTGATCAATATTGGTTTAGACAGTGTTCTTCGTGATGTTATGGGTCGCTCTGGTAAAGACATTATAGAAGCAATATTGAAAGGTGAACGTGATGCAAAAGTGTTGGCTTCTTTGGCGCAGCATACTGTAAAAACACCTAAAGAACAAANNAGAGTATATTTTTGAGCTAAGGCAATGCTATGAAATATACAAGTACTATCATAAAATGATGGATGAGTGTGATGAAGTCATTAAGCAATTATTGACCACGGAGATAGATCGCAAACAAAAGGAAGAAAACCTGGCAAAGGCAGAAGGGGTAAAAATAAAAAAGAAAAAAACTCATAAAAATGAAGCTAAAATAAACGTACAGCAACTGGCTGTTGATTTAACCGGAGGGGTTGATATCAGCAGTGTTGAAGGAGTGGGGCTGGGACTTGTGTTATGCATTACTGCCGAAACGGGATTGGATCTGAAAGCCTTTCCAACAGCCAAACATTTTTCATCATGGCTAAGTTTGGCTCCTGATTTACGAAAGACGGGGGCAAGGTAATAAGCAGTCATACCCGCAAGGGAAAGGGCCGTTTGGCAAAAGCATTTATGCAGGCAGCCAATGCTATAGGAAATATGAAAACGGGAGGTTATTTAGTCCATTTTTTTAAACGGATACAAAGAAGAAGCGAAAGAAGTGCAGCTATTATAGCAACTGCCAATAAACTGTCCAAAAATTTATATGGAATATGCTGGTAAAAAAACATATAATCCAGTATTACCTGCAGAGTATCTTGATAAAATAAGAAAAAAAGAGGTGAAGAATATTCAAAGAAAAATAAGACTACTAAATATTAAGGAGGACGAAATCTTATTCGCAACAGCTTAAGTATCACAAAGATTCCACGGGGTTATATATAATTGTCGGACAGGGGTTGCCAATCTTTTTGACAAAATTGCCTTCTTATCAGATCCTTTATAAAGGCTGGCAACCTTTCCTCTCTTACACGATCGACTACTTGAAACGCACTTATGGACTTTCTGTCATCTTTTACATTATCGAATTTGAATTACCTTTGCGTCCATTAAAACCTCAATAAGTGGCATTGATTAAAAGTATTTCCGGCATCCGGGGAACTATTGGTGGCAAGCCGGGAAACAACCTTACCCCTTTGGACATTGTAAAATTTACAGCAGCCTTTGCGGCCTGGCTCTCATCCGCGAAAGATCATAAAAAAATNNAGATGGCCGGATGAGCGGCGAACTCGTAAGTAATTTATGTGCCAACACACTTATAGCCTATGGCTTTGACGTCGTTGACCTTGGCATCACCACAACTCCTACTGTGGAACTTGCCGTAATGCAGGAAGGCGCAGCGGGTGGTATTATATTAACCGCCAGCCACAACCCACAGGAATGGAATGCATTGAAACTGCTCAATAAACATGGTGAATTTATTAATGCTGAAGATGGAAGAAAAGTCCTTGAGTTAGCTGAGAAAGACGATTTGAATTTTGTTTCCGTAGATAAATTGGGTAAGTACTCTAAAGATGAATCATATCTGCAGAAACATATTGATGCTGTAGCTAATTATGCACTAGTGGATGTGGCGGCAATAAAAAAAGCAAAATTTAAAATTGTCGTTGATGCCATCAACAGTTCGGGGGCAATCTATATTCCGGCTTTGTTGCGTGCCTTAGGCGTGAAAGATGTTATTGTTTTGAATGCAGAGGTTAATGGGAAATTTGAACATAACCCCGAGCCGCTACCGGCCCATTTAACTGGCCTCAGCAACGAAGTAAAAAAGCAAAATGCCAGCCTCGGAATTGCCGTAGATCCGGATGTGGACAGGCTTTGTTTTGTTTGTGAAGATGGAAGCATGTTCGGCGAAGAATATACGCTGGTGGCTGTAGCTGATTATGTTTTGAGCCACCGCAAAGGAAACACGGTAAGTAATTTGTCATCCACAAAGGCGCTGAAAGAGATTACTCAAAAATATAGCGGGGAATACTTTCCCTCAGCGGTAGGGGAGGTGAATGTGGTAAACAAGATGAAAGAAGTAAATGCCGTGATAGGTGGGGAAGGGAATGGCGGCATTATTGTACCTGATTTTCACTACGGCCGCGATGCATTAATCGGTATCGGTTTATTTCTTACTCACCTGGCAAATTCAAATAAATCAGTAAAAAAATTACGAGGCACCTACCCGAATTACTTCATATCAAAAAATAAGATTGCGCTCGAAAATGGTGTTGATGTGACGGGAGTTATTAACAAGTTAACGGATAAGTATAGAACCTATCCGATCAATACCGAAGATGGATTAAAAATTGAATTTGATAAAGACTGGGTTCACCTGCGGCCCAGCAATACAGAGCCTATCATCAGAATTTATTCTGAAAGCAATTTTGAAACGACTGCAGAAAATATCGCTAAGAAAATTATGCAGGATATTCATGAGGCAATGTAATTTTGAAGAGAAGTTTATTTATTGAGAAGTTGATGGATGTAACCTATTCAATCAAAAAACTATTTGACTATTCATGAAAAGAATATATTTTGATAATGCAGCTACTACTTCCATCGACCCGGCGGTACTGGAATCAATGATGCCATACCTTACTGAAAAGTTTGGGAACCCATCTTCTATTTATTCTTATGGACGTGAAACACGGATGGCCATTGAGATTGCAAGGAAGTCTGTTGCGAAAATCCTGAATGCCCATCCTGCAGAAATATTTTTCACCAGTGGCGGAACAGAAAGTACCAATACAGTTATTAACGCAACGGTTCATGACCTGGGTTGTAAAAGAATAATTACGTCACCTTTGGAACACCATGCGACGTTGCATTGTGCTGAACACATGGCTAAAACAGGTGAAGCTGCGGTGGATTATGTGAAAGTTTTACCCAACGGGCATATTGATTTGAATGATCTTGAAAGATTGCTGCAACAAAGCAAAGAAAAATGCCTTGTGACTCTAATGCATGCCAATATNNAATATGGCGCCATTTTTCATTCAGATACCGTGCAGACTGTCGGACATTTTCCTTTTGATTTAAGAAAACTGCCGGTACATTTTATTACAGGCGCAGGGCACAAATTCCACGGGCCAAAAGGAGTTGGTATATTATATATCAATGAAAATATCAAAATTCATCCTTTCATTAACGGTGGCAGCCAGGAACGAAACATGCGGGCAGGCACTGAAAATATTTATGGCATCGTGGGTTTTGCGAAAGCCCTGGAGATAGCTACAGAAAATCACGAAAAGGACAGTGAATATATTTCGGGGATAAAGAATTACCTGAGGGAAAAGCTGGTAGAAAAAATTCCCGGGGTCTATTTCAACGGAGACTATAATGTCAGGAGCCTGTACACCGTTTTAAGTGTCGCCTTTCCTAAAACAGAAAAGTCAGAGATGCTGCTTTTCAATATGGATATTCATAATATTTGCGCCAGCGGAGGCAGCGCCTGCACCTCCGGTGCAGAAGCAGGAAGCCATGTCATAAGGGCCATTAACAACAACCCCAACCAGATTACTGCTCGTTTTTCGTTTAGTAAGTACAATTCAAAAGAAGAAGTGGATGAGGTGGTGGAAAAGTTGCAGGAGATGATTTAGGATTATCTTATACCCTGATTGATGCCATTCAGTAAATTATTTTTTTTCCAAAAATTTCCCCATTATTTACTTCAAAACAAAGTATATTTTTTGCACAGTAGAGCAGGAGATTATTTTTAGGAATTTTTATAATTATTTTCAATTAATTTACACTTTATTAAACAGGAATGAATATGAATATTGTACAAAAATCAAACAAACTTATTATAGCTATATTGCTTGTTTTGGCCTTTGCTTCAATAACTGCAACAGCCCAGGACAGGCGAGACAGAGATAATAAAAGAAGAGAAAGAAATGTGCAACAAAGACAGCAGGTGAACAGGGCACAGGTAAAC
>PKYU01000449.1 GCA_003132765.1 Chitinophagaceae bacterium
ATTTACCTGTTATTGAAAGAAAAAGATTCATAGACCCAATCAAACAGGCGGCTAAACCAAATTTCCAACCCCTTTTTCAAAATCGTTTCATGCAAAAAGAAAATTTTGCTGCACGCACACTAATTATTTGGGTCTATGGATTAATAACCTTAAAAAGAAGCGCATCCTTATTTCAAAAGGCTTTATTTTTGCCATTCTTATTAATGAGTTTTCCGTATGAAAGACATGCTGACAGAATTATCCGGCAGTTTGGAAGGTGAATTATTCCTCGACGATACGATGAGGGTTTTATATGCAACCGATGCTTCAGCATACAGGGAAATGCCTCTTGCCGTAGCGATCCCCAAATCGGTTGATGATTTGAAAAAATTAATTGCATTTGCCTCAGCTAATCATACGTCACTTATTCCGAGAACCGCCGGGACCTCTTTGGCCGGACAGGTGGTGGGGAATGGAGTAGTAGTGGATGTTTCCAGGAATTTCACAAAAATTCTTGAGTTGAATACGGATGAACATTGGGTTCGTGTACAGCCAGGCGTTATAAGAGATGAATTAAATCTTTTCCTGAAACCACATGGGTTGTTTTTTGGCCCTGAAACTTCTACTGCTAACAGGGCTATGATGGGCGGAATGGTAGGGAATAATTNNCTGCTGGAAGTAAAAGCAATATTGAGTGATGGAAGTGAAACCACTTTTAAAAAGTTAACAATCGATGAATTTCACGAAAAATGCGAAGGCAATAACCTTGAAGCAAATATTTATAAAACAACAAGGAACTTATTAAGTAATTATGACAACCAGTCGGAGATCAGAAAAGATTTTCCAAAGAAAACGGTTGCAAGGCGAAATACGGGTTATGCGTTAGATGTTTTATTGGAATCTGCACCCTTTACTGCTGGTGCCGCTGATTTTAATTTTTGTAAATTAATTGCCGGTTCAGAAGGTACGCTTGCTTTCATTACAGAAATAAAACTGAATGTAGTTCCGCTACCCCCCAAAGTAAATGCTCTGCTTTGCGTACACTTCAATTCCATTGATGAAGCTTTAAGAGCAAACCTGATCGCATTGAAGTATAAACCTGCTGCAAGTGAGTTAATTGATCATTACATTTTGGAATGCACCAAAGACAATATCGAACAAAGTAAAAACCGCTTTTTCGTAATGGGAGATCCTGCTGCAATTCTTGTTATCGAGTTTTCTTCATCAGATAAAAATGAAGTGATTGCCCGTGCCAATGATTGTGAAAATGAAATGCGTGAGGCAGGTTTAGGATATCACTTCCCGCTATTATTCGGAGATGATACCAAAAAAATATGGAACTTAAGAAAAGCAGGACTCGGCCTCCTTGGTAACCTGCCGGGCGATGAAAAAGCGGTTCCCGTTATTGAAGATACTGCCGTAGACGCCAATGACCTGCNNTATTGCTGATTTTAATAGCATCCTGAAAAAATACGATTTGCACGCAGTGCATTATGCTCATGCCGGTTCAGGAGAAATACACGTGCGACCAATCATTAATTTAAAAACTACAGAAGGCAATCATCTCTTCAGAATTATCGCAGAGGAAATAGCCACACTTGTAAAAAAATATAAGGGTTCTTTGAGCGGCGAACATGGTGATGGAAGGTTAAGGGGGGANNCTTGAATGGAAGGTTAAGGGGGGAGTTTATAAAGCAAATGGTTGGTGAAAAAAATTACGGGTTATTTAAAAGCATCAAACAAACCTGGGACCCACAAAATATATTATATCCCAATAAGATTGTGGATACGCCCCCCATGAATACGATGTTGAGGTACACGCCGGGACAAAAAACGCCTGTCTTCAAAACTATTTTCCGGTATCATAACCAGGACGTATTACAACATGCCGAACAATGTAACGGTTCGGGCGATTGCCGTAAGACGCATCTTTCAGGAGGCACGATGTGCCCTTCCTATATGGCAACCAGAAATGAAAAAGATACTACACGTGCAAGAGCAAATATTTTGCGGGAATTTCTCACACATTCAGAAAAACTGAATCGCTTCGATCATAAAGAGATTTATGATGTAATGGATCTTTGTCTTAGCTGCAAAGGATGTAAATCAGAATGCCCCTCTAACGTGGATGTTGCTAAATTGAAGGCAGAATTTCTGCAGCAATATTATGATGCCAATGGAGTCCCCTTTCGTTCAAAACTAATCGCTAATTACAGTAAGTCTGCCAAATTGGGGGCATTGGCTCCGGGCATGTATAATTTTTTAGTGAGCGCGCCGGCAATTGGAAATATTATAAAGCGTTTATCCGGCTTTGCATTGAAACGCTCCATGCCTACGCTCCATAAGACAACTTTGGAACATTGGTATAAAAAAAGAAAAAAACCGAAACAGGATGAAGCTGTTTCAAAGAAGAAAATAGTCTACATGTTTTGCGATGAATTTACCAATTACAATGACACGGAGATAGGGATTAAAGCAATCCTTTTGTTGGAAAAACTGGATTATGAAGTGGTGATTCCGGAACATGAAGAAAGCGGAAGAACCTGGTTATCGAAAGGCTTATTAAGGGAAGCAAAAAAAATAATTAACAGGAATATTTCTTCATTAAGCAAAATAGTGAATTCAGAAACTCCCCTGATTGGAATAGAACCGAGCGCCATACTTACTTTCCGGGATGAATATATAGACCTTGCAGATGATGAGAATTTTAATGCGGCGAAAAAATTATCAAAAAATGTATTTACCATCGATGAATTTATTGCAGCAGAGATTGACAAGGGCAATATCAAAAAGGATTTGTTTACTAAGGAGAAGCGATTGATCAAATTACACGGACATTGCCAGCAAAAAGCTTTATCATCTGTAGCGCCTTCTTTAAAAATGATGTCTCTACCTGAAAATTATTCCGTGGAAGTAATACCTTCAGGCTGCTGCGGAATGGCCGGCTCCTTTGGATTTGAGAAGGAACATTATGATCTGTCCATGAAAATAGGCGAGTTGGTTTTGCTTCCTGTCGTTCGCAGTCAGCCGGATGATGTGATCATTGCAGCGCCCGGAACCAGTTGCCGGCACCAGGTAAAAGACGGTACAGGTAGAAAAGCTTCACATCCGATAGAAATTCTGTATGATGCGCT